>JAFXEA010000385.1 GCA_017521065.1 Kiritimatiellia bacterium
AACCGCTTCCACGGTTAGCGTGAGATTTTTGCGGGAAAGTATCTTCACCTTGACGCCGACGGCAATCGACTCTACGGCAACGGCGTCCCATTCGGCGTCACCGACCAGCACGCGTCCGGGGATTCCGGGAGCAATATCCGCCTTGACCTCGCCTGTGCGCCCGGCAAACTCGTCGGACGCTGAAAGCATATCCTCCGAATCGCCGAGGAACACGCTCTTAAGGTAGCGTCTGAGCGTAACGAGATACACGACCGAAAACAGCGAGAATAGCGCGAGCTGCCACGCCAACGTCAGATGGAATGCATCGGGGAGCACAAGGATCAACGCTCCGAGAGTCGCCGCCGAAAGGCCGAAGAAGAACACGACAAAACCCGGCATCAGAATCTCGGCGAGCATCAAGCCCGCGCCGACATATAGCCACATCCATCCTGCACTGAGAAAATCCATGATCTTTCCTTCCGTATTATTCGTGGTTCAGTCGCAGAATCACTCTGCCGAAATGATAACACGCCGCCCTTCAACGCGAAGACGTCCCGCCGCAAGATGACGCAGTGCCTCCGGGAATGCGATATGCTCCTGCACCTGAATACGGGCATGGAGCGTTTCGGGAGTATCATCCTCCATCACCGGTACGCACTTCTGCACGATTATCGGACCCGAATCCGTTCCGGCATCGACAAAGTGAACGGTAACACCCGCAACCTTGCATCCATAGTCAAGCGCCTGCGTCCAGCTGTGGATGCCCGGGAATGCGGGAAGGAGCGCGGGATGTATGTTCAACACCCGCATCGGAAATGCGGCAAGCAGAGCAGGCTTTACGATACGCATGAACCCGGCAAGAATCACAGTATCGCATCCCGCCTCTTTCAGAAGGCGGATGCACTCATCCTCCGCTGGCCCTCAAGCTTCGTCTTCCACGGGACGCAGTCAAGATAACGGCACGGAATCCCGTGACGCTTCGCCCGGTCGAGAATCTTGGCGTCCGGCACGTCGGCAAGCACAAGCTTAACCTCTGCGTCAAGTTCGCCCTTCTCTATCGCATCCACGATCGATTGCATGTTTGAGCCGGAACCGGAGCCCAGCACACCCAATTTCAACGTTGCCATTTCTTTATCTCCTTCAGCCGCATATTCTACCACATATCGCGCCGATTACCTTCAAAGCCTGAAATGTTTCCCGGACATCATGCACCCGCACAACGGATGCGCCGTTCATCGCCGCCCACACGGCGATGCCGAGATTTCCGCCGAGGTTCTTGCCGGTAACCTTCTCGCCCGTCAGCTTCTTCACAAGACGCTTCCGACTCGCCCCCACAAGAACACGTGCCTTCTTCGCAAGTTCCGGCACAGAACGCAGCAGCTCCAGATCCTCTTCCCGTGTTGTTCCGAACCCGATCATCGGATCAATATATATCCTCGAAGCCAAATCCCCCATCTCCCATCTCTCATCTCCCATCCCCCACGCTGACGCAGGCATGACAAGTTCAACATTCGGATTTTCCCGCAATATCTCCAACATTTCCCCAATCGGTTCCGGATACACGCAGTTGATGATGCTCGCCCCCGCCTCAACCGCCAACCTCGCCGTCTCAGGATGGTACGTATCGACGCTAATGGGGACAGACCCTTCGGCGGTAACTGAAAATTTATCCTTTTTATTCGCAAAATCATCCTTTTGGAGCAAATTCACCCGATCATTTGCATCTGGTTGAATCGGGGCACATCGTGGGGACAGACCCTTCCACCGCGGGGGGCACTGTGGGGACAGACCCTTCAAAACCGGTTCGAGGCGCGACCATTCCTCCTCCCATGAAATGGGGACAGACCCTGGACGGGTCGATTCCGCGCCAATGTCTATTATGTCTGCGCCTTCATCAATCAGGTTCAACGCACGGCGCACCGCCTCTTCAGGGCGGAAATACTTTCCTCCGTCCGAAAACGAATCAGGCGTTACATTCACAATGCCCATGACTCGTGTCATTCTTTCAGATTCCATTTTTATTTCTCCTTCTCTAAATTCATTTCATTTTCCAGCACCGCCATCAGATTATACCATCTTCAACATACGATTTACAGCCTATAATTCCCTCCCGGTCATTTACACATTTACGTAGTGCGCCAGAATTTACCGCAGACGAGGAAATTGTGATACAATAGGGGCGTTTCCCGAAGGAGAAAGGAGGCGGCAATGAGTGAAGAAACAAAACTGAAGGTTTACTTGGAAACATCGTTTGTCAGCTATCTGACCGGTCGACCGACGATGCAAGAGCCTATTGCAACTTGGCAAGCTGTCTCACGCCAATGGTGGGAAGCCGTAGCACCAGATAGTGATTTGTTTGTCTCTCGCTATGTACTTATAGAAGCTGAACAGGGAAATGCCAATCAAGCTGCGAGGCGACTTGAAGTTCTACGCAATATACCTCTTCTTGATATTGAGCCAGTAAGAATAAAAGAAGTTGCAATGGCGCTTATTCAGGAACATGCCTTGCCGGAAAACGAAACGACCGATGCTTATCATATTGCGACGGCGGCATACTACGGTATGGATGTTTTGTTGACATGGAATTGTAAACACATTGCCAACGAGTTCACACTTCCGAAAACATACAATCTTTTAAATCGCATGGGGCTAAAATGCCCGGTAATCCTTACCCCGAAACGCTATATGGAGGATTGCAACCATGATTGAAAGCACAAAAATCTTAGAGTCGCCGATTGATGAAATCTATCGTATTCGTCAAGAAATTTCGGCACAATATGGTCATGACCCCGAAAAACTTTATTTAGCGATGGTTTCCGATCAACGCAAACAGGCAACCAAAGGGCAAGTATTTTGGGGGTACAATGCCGATGGCATATTGGCGCCACTTCGTGCAGAAGATGAACGTTCAAAGGCTATGGCTTGAACACTGATTTCTGAAGGTAAATAAATGTGAAAAAAAAGAATGCCCCTAAAGACGGCTTCCATATTTTTGACTTTATGTGTTCTCATGTCTGCATTGTTTGGCGTCTTTGCCGATGATGCGGCTGGGTTGCTGTGTGTCCATGTTGAAACGAACGGGAATGCTGTAGTTGAGATGCCTTTTGCACCGTATGGCAACGCTACGCCAGACGCATTCCTGTCAGGACCGTTCGTTGGCGGAGGTGGAGT
>JAFXEA010000386.1 GCA_017521065.1 Kiritimatiellia bacterium
ACAAGGTACACGGGGCCGCGACCGGCCACACAATTGGTGATGAGGCAGTCGGCCACGATGCCGGCGGTGCCTTCGGCGCCCCTGACCGCCGATCCGTATATGTCGTTCTCGCTTGCGCTGTGTCCGCACGAAAGGGTGAACCCGTACACCCCGGCCTGTGAATCCATATCCGTCTCGGACATGTGGACACACGATACGGCTCCCGGTCCGGTACCATATTTGCCGTCAGGCTCTGCCGACGCCTCACCCAGGATGACAGTGCTTTCCGCACCCTCCGTAGCGACAAGCGACACCCCCTTCGGGATCTTTACGCGGTATTCCTGCGAATCAACCGTTACGGTTCCGTTCGAATACACGCCAGGCGCGGCATGCACAACATCCCCGGCCGCCCTGCCGTCCATGATTGCGACAAGAGTCTTTTTCGCAAGATCGGGAGCCTTGCCGCTGTTTGCATCGTCGCCGTTCTCCGCATCCACATACCAATCGTTCGGATAGGCCCTGCCGTGAACGTGCTCAACTGCGCCGATCTCCATCCCGGAGCCGGAGTTGCGCACCTCGCCCATCAGATCGTATCCTCTCCCGAACGACTCCACATTACCCGGGAAATAGTCGTTGTAGTACGATTCCTTCGCCGCGCCGATGACGGGATTTCTGCTCATCGGAAGACCGTCGGCGGTAAATCTGAGAGAACCGCTTGAAAAGAAGCGACAGGCGGCATCTGTCTGCATCGCAGGCGCTATGTTTACCTGTTTGCCGTCCTTGGGATCATAGTCAAAATAGCAATTCACGAAATTGCAACCCCTGTCCTCGGTGTTACTTGCCGGTTTGCCGTCCAGCACAAAAACCGAATTGTAGACGTATGTCATTTCAGTCGCATGAGTCGATCGGAATCCTCCTCTTTCATTACCGCGGCAAAGACAGTTCAGGAAGGTTCCGACACACCCCGGATTGAACACCGCATAGCCCTTGGTATTCTCGAAAGTGCAGTTGACCGCCATGTGAAGGTACTGGGCATGGGCGCCTTCCTGCGCATAGTTGCCGGTGAAACGACAGCGCAACGCATAGGCTGCGCCAAAAACACCACCGCCTCTGTTTGCGACGCAGTTGGTGACCACGCAGTCCACCATCTTGTTGTTCCATCCTGACGTATACTTCACAAACCTCACTCCGCCACCGTAGTTGGCTTCTCGGGCGTTAGTGAAAACGGTCTGTCTGCCGTTGGCGATCGTAATGCCCTTGATGACATTGTCGCCGCCGTCCATCATTACCGGAAGGATGGCAGCGGATCCGCAGCCATACGGCGCTTCATCCTGCGCTACGGTTTCATCAACGGCACCGCAGATGAACGTGTTTGTCGCACATCCGGTTGAAATCAGGCTGATTTTGCCACATGACGAGTAGAATCGGCAGTTAGGACTGGCCGACGACACGCCGTTTGTGTAATAACCGGGCGCGACATAGATCGTGTCTCCTTCAGACACAATGGATGTGAAAACCCCGAGCGTCTTCTTTGGTCCGACATTGGATGCAGGGTTAGCATTTTCGAAATCGGCCGTTCCGTCCCACGAGTCGTTGCCGTTTTCGGCATCGACGTACCACGTATTCGCCGCAAACACGGCATATCCGGCCGCAGCTGCAGTCAAAAACACAATCTTCCTCATGTTGAACATCTTCATTCTGCACCTCCTGGGTTTATAAATATCGGATCACTTCTTCGCCTTGTTGGCGGCTTTCTTTTTAGCGTTCCTGGCCTTGATCTTCTTGAACCGTTCGACCACCACCTTGTCCACAGGTTCATCAAGGGGAATAAGCTGTTCCTCCGAAAGCGTATTCCGCTGCGTGAGGTAGTCACCGGGCAGGATGCCGTCAAGCGTAAGGTTTGCCACAACCGGACCTGCCTTCGTCATGGTCACCCATGTCAAATGGTCCATCTCGCCATATTCCTTGCCCATAAGGGTATGCCATTTCCTGTAGTCTCCGCCGTGACGGGTGGCCCCGCTGGCGCTGAATCCGCCTGCGACGCCCAGGATGTAATACTCGCGCCCGTGGCGGCGGGCATAGATGTAATGATGCCAATCGCCGGCGAAAACCGTGTATTTGCGCTTGTTCAGGACCTTTTTCTCGAAGTCCATCCATTGGGACGTCTTCCATTCATACGGCTGATGCATGAACACCATTGTCCACCGGGCGTCGGAGTGCTTTTCAAGCGTCTCCTTGAACCATGCGTACTGCTCCGCCGTGATACCCCGCTGCGGGCGGCGGGAGTCCCGCCCCTCCATGGTGTTGAGAACGACGAACAGTACGCCGCGGTACATGAAGCTGTAGTAGGTGCGGTCGCCGTAGAACTCTTTCCATACCGACAGCGACTCCTCGTTGTTCCTGGGATACTCCGGACGGGATCGCCCGATGTCGTGGTTGCCGACGACATAGAAGAACGGGGCCACCACCTTGGAGGTCATGTTCGTGAGTTCGATCTGCTGCGGCCTTATCACCTTCGGGGGCCTGAGACCCTCGATAAGGTCTCCGACCGTCATTACGAACGCAGGACGCAGGAGGTTGACTTTCGCAAGCGCATTGGTAAAGGCTCCACGGCAGCCACCGCCGCTCCTGTCGGGAACGATCGCAAAGTGGAAATCGTCCGCGTCATCCTGGAAGTTGAGGTGGGTCCACGGCTTCGGCCCGTCACCGGGAATATCATGGCTGAAGTTTCGTCCGGACGAAGCTGCGCAGGCATTACGCGAAGCCTGGCGCTCCTATTTCAGGAACTCCTGCATCGTCTCAGGATAATCGGTCCCGAAATTGTCCACGCCCATTTCGCGCAGGAGACGGTAGCTTTCCTTGTGCTTTCCGCCGCTCCAGACCCACACGCCGACCTTCTTCCCGGCCGCGTGGACCCGGGCGAACATATCCTTGAGCGGCTCGCGTCCCAGGCTGAACGGATCCTTGCGGGACGGATCCACGCGCACGACGAACTTGACCGTGTCAATCCCGTCAAAACCGTCAGCCTCCACCCGGGCAAACCGCTTCTTCACGGTTTCCCGCATCTTCTCGGCCAGCTCACCCTCCAGAAATCTCGTGCTCCAGTTGCCGGGATGGACAACGTACCGCGTCTCGACCCCGGGGAGCAGCCTCTTCCATTTTTTGAGCGTTCCCGAACAGGACGAAAGCGTGATCAGCTGGCGCTCGACGCCGTGCCTTTTCGCCATCTCTATGATCATTTCAGGTGTCGCGTCCTTGAGGTCGACCAGAAGCTTCCGTTCCGGATGCCCCTCCATCTCGGTCATGATGTCCTCCCAAAGCGGAGGACGCTCCCCCTTCCACTGCCTGCCGCGTTTCACTCCGACGTCAAGCGCCGCAATCTCGCTCCAGGGCACGTTCTTGAGATCGTAGTTGCCGTTCAGGTCATGCAGTGCGAATATCTTGCGCTCCTTGCAGAGGCGTGCGTCCACCTCCGGAACAAATCCCTCCTTCCAGCATTTCCTGATGGAGACGAGCGCATTGTGAGGCCAATCCAGCCCCCACCCGCGATGCACCACATTGTCCAGGAAGGCACCCTCTCCCGAGCCGGACTTCACCTCCCCGTGTATTGGCATACATGCGGCCACAGCCACAAATCCCAATCCTAAAACAGTGATCTTTCGCATTTCGATCCTTTCTGTTGTCTTAACGCAACCCTGCACCGGCGCGGAACCGCACAGGCATGTCAGCCGCCATAGACCATACGCATCTCAAGGCTCTGCACCTTTGCGGTCGCCAGCCTGGCGCTATGGTCGAACTTGAAGCCTACATCCTCCGGCCCTATCCCGCACGCGAACTTCGATTCCATGCCGTCTATCTTGATGTAGCCGTCCAAATCCATTGTCACTATCGCATGCAGAGGATCCTCATAGGAGATGTACGGCACCTTGCCGTCCTTGGGGCGCACCTTATCCTTCTCCAGGTACTCCTTCGGATATTTGCCGTGGGCGTGCGAGGAACCGACCCAATAGAACGACGCCGAATTCAGGTCGAAAAACACCACGTTGTTAAGGGTCCGTATGAAATCGCAGTGGTGGTGGCCGTTGATCGCCATGCGGACCTTGCCCGACGACCTGCGGTTCGCCTCGTCGAAGATCGAAAGCACCTCCTTGAAGTTGTGGCAGGCGGCGCCCGTAGGGCGTTCAAAGCTCTGGTGCGAAAACACGACACACGGATACGGGGACGTCTCTATCGTCTTCTTGAGCCACTTCAGCTGTTCCGGAGGCACAACGCCGATAACGTCACCGGCCGCGTCGTTCTTCTTGTAGTAGTTGCCGTTGGAATAGTGCACGATGCGTCCATCACCGTACCTGAGGTAGTTCGGGTCCACAACCACGAACCTGAAGCCTTTTCTGTCGAAAAAGTAGTGGCCCTCCTTCAACCTGTACGCCTTGAGCGTCGCCTCGTGGGAATTCCAGTCGTCGTCGTGGTTGCCGATCACGTGGTACGCAGGCAGT
>JAFXEA010000387.1 GCA_017521065.1 Kiritimatiellia bacterium
CCCGTATTTCGACGCATTCTGACATACCCCCAAACACAAATTGTCTGTTATAAATGCAAATATCAGCGGAATTACAACCAATTAATCAACAACGGCAACAATGCGCCACGCCTTCATCAAAAAATGGGGATAGTCCAGACCGCAAATCAACGGATTTTTGGCATAAGTTAAATGCAACAAGGCAAACTAAATGCAAATCAATAACCTACCTTGCATTTAACCTGCCCATAGTTGCATTTACTTTGTCCGGCGACCGAAAAACAAAAAACCACGCGCTCGACCCGCCCTGCCGACTTTGCCACTTTGTGTTTGGGACATGTACTTTCAGCCCATGTCCACATGGGCTGCGCAAAAAACGAATGTGGACTTCAACTGTTGATTCCCTCACCTGAAGATACCGTCAAAATCCACATCTTCAGAGGCGCAGGCGAACACCGTCTGCGGAATGGCATCCTTCACTGCGCGAAGTGCGGTCAGATAGCCGGAATAGGTCTCCGCGGTCTCTCCCTCACCCGGATGACGAAGTCCCATCAGCACAAGCGAAGAACCGGACGACACCTCCGCCATCTTTGCACCCGCCCCCTTCTCGCTCTGCGGAATCACCACAATCTCGGCCGAAATGCGAGCCCTGTCCACAAGCGCCGCAATCCGGTTGCGGACATCATCGAGTTTTTCGTCTGGTTCGACAATGTGGCACATGCGCAGTTTCGGGACACTGCCGGTGAACCTGTTTGACCTCACGACAAGCCACGCAAGCGCAAGCATGAACGATGCGTTCAAGCCTTTGCCTCGCCACCATATGTCAATGAAACCACTTCCTTGACCTCCGACAAGGAGCGCACCTTCAACCTGCGGGACGACGATCACATTCCGGTGGCGTTCCGCAAGCAGAATCATCACTTCGGCAAGATCAACATCCCCAAGATCGCCAAGCAGAACGGTGTTCGGTTCTAGCGGCCCGTATCCATAAGTCTTTATAAGCTCGCACATCCCCTCTTTCGTCCCGGCTGACGGATGTATCCTTATCTGGGCGTCGATACGCCGCCTGTCGAGCCAGCTGCGCAGCGCCGAAGATATCTCCGCACTTCGCGCCGGAGTACAGGATACGGACGGCACCACTACGGCAAACGTCGAATAGCCCATCGAGCCGGTCAGCGCACGGGCGAGATCGACAATCCGGGGACGTCGTTCAGGCGCGCCGGAGAGAACAAGCAGGTTCGGACGCCACGCGTGCGCCTCTGCATGACGCCGGTTCAGGACACGAAGGGCGAGGTGCACGGCATACATAAGAAGTCCGGTGCGCATATCGCCCCAGCGCGATTTCATGACCCGGCGCGACATCACCCACCAGATACCACCGATGCACACGGTGGCAACGAAAGTAGCGCCGGGGCTTATCATAATCATCATTCCGGTGCAGCCCGCAAAACCAAGAAACGACAGTACAGGCGAAACCCGGAACGTCGGTCGCCATGACGGATTTGCGAGCAGTGCCTCGAAACCTGATGAAAGGTTGAGAAGCGCATAGGCGGTAAGATTGAATATCGTAAGCACCGGTGCTATCACGTTTATGTTTCCGAACCATATGCCGACTGCGGCAAGCGACATCCCGAGGAGCGACGCCAGCCGCGGATCGTTCGTGGCTCCATAGCCGCGCCCGATGATAGACGGAACGGCGCGATCCTGGGCGAGAGCCTGAAGGGTTCGCGGCGCAGCAAGGAGCGACCCCAAGGCACTTGAAAGGGAAGCAGCCCACACACCCGCAACAATCAGCCACGGAATTCGCGCGCACCGCTGCATTATCATCGGATCGCTTAGAAGAGCCGAACGGTCGGAGACAAAGCAGTGCAACCCGACAGGAACCGCCATGTACACAACCCACCCGACAAGAACCGCCGCTATTGTCCCAAGAGGGAGCGATCGGGAGGGGTTCTTCAAGTCGCCAGACATCCCGACTCCGGAAAGGATACCCGTCACAGCCGGGAAGAACACCGCAAGAACATGCCAGAAATCAGAAAAACTGTCACCTGTGCCAGCGGATGAGATCGATGCTCCAACCGGGGTACCGCCGGTGAAGAACGAAACGAGTGAAAGGACGATAAATGCCATGATGACATATTGGCTCTTTAGCGCGATATCTGCTGAGAACGCTGCGACCGCAGACAGGAAAAGGAGAACGCCCAATCCGATTAGCCTCGGATCAAGCCCCCCGATCTGCGGAAACGCCAGCAGGAAGGATTCGGTGAAGCCCACCACATAAAATGCTACCCCTACCGCCTGCGAAAGAAAGAGCGGAATGCCGATCGCCGCCCCAATCTCCACGCCAAATGATCTGGACACCATGAAATACGCGCCGCCACCCTTCACCTGCATATTTGTGGCAAGCGCGGATATGGAAAGACCGGTCAGAAAGGTTATCGCGCTCGAAAGGGTGACGATTGTCAGGGTTTTGACAAGCCCAACAGAGCCAAGTACCCACCCGAAGCGCAGATACATGACCACGCCGATGATGGTGAGTATGCTTGGGGTGAACACCCCTTTGAACGTTCCAAAGCCGTAGCCTCTGGATTCGTTGTTCATGAATCACCCTTTCAAGTTATGTATCTTGAACCGCACATAGTGCAGCAAGCACCCTCATTAAGCGCCGCTCCACAGGAAGGACAACGCTTTTCGAGCACTTCACCGCAATGGGCGCAATATATTCCCTTCTGCAGGGTTATTCTGTAGAAACTGCGCCCTCCCACGGTGTATGGAGAGTTGGATGGACATTCACAATCCGGACAATACCCAACAGAAACGGAAACTTCGGCGGGTTTTCCCGAGTTTTCCTCTTCATCCTGAAGTTTTTTGATATCGATACCAAGCCGCTTCGCGATTCTGGAAACATATTCCTCTGAAAGCTTCGTGGCGTTACCACGCTCAAACATGGAGATTGCTTCCTGATGACATCCGATCTCATCCGCCAGAACGGACTGCGACAAGCCAAGGGCGCGACGTGCGTCCTTGAAAGCCTGACATATAGTCTTTGATACGTTCTGCATCTGATTTCTCCAACGCCGCATATTATCCTATAACCTTGAGTTTATATCAACCCCTAACTTATAAACAGTTATGCACAGACTTATAAACTTATTGAGTTATAAACAGGTTATAATAACTTGTTCATAACTCCTATAACATCTCATCACCCACCACACAAAACGAGAATTCACTTCGGATTAATTCTCAAGATTATGTACGGATGGAATCCATATGCGCAAGTTGTTTTTTACTAACGGACAACGAACCGATGAGAATATGCTTCGGACTGATTCTCAACTACTCGACTGTCAAATAATAACGAGGCAGTATGAAATTCTGCCGCAGATGGGATGAAGGCTTGATAGAAACATAGATAAATTCTAAAATCAGCAAATACAGACCGTTAATGGCACTCTTTATGGGGTCTTGACCCCGTTTCTCCGGCACTGATGCTCCGTGACAAAATCCGGCGGAAATCCTTGCCGCATTTCTCAGCCTGCCTTTGTCCGATACGGAACGACAAAAAATCTGCTGCGAAACAGCACGGCAACTGTTGATGCAACTGTTGATGGAGAATTAAAATGACACGCGTCAGATGCTGTCATTATGCACAGTCATCATTCCTTGTAAGATTCTCAAACATTCTAGCGCCATTCTAAAATCACAAATGAATTGGGCTGCATATAAATCGATGCGGAACCATCTTCCTGTACATCAACAGAGACCTCCGTATAGGTTCTAGCGGAATCCGTTAGATGACAACGCGCATTCCCAAGCGACACCCCCAGAACAGATACCGTCACTTTGGCTACATCAGTCACATTGTTGTCATCAGAATACCTGACAATTATCACCGCACCGGAGCCATCGGTGCCTTTTGCTGCCACCGCACGAAAACTTCCATGTGGTCTACCATCCATACTTTTGAACACCGTCCCTGTGTTTGCGCACACCTCATTCTCTCGCCCTTCATGAATTGAGACTGCAACCTGCGTTCCATAATCAATCAGTTTAGACCATGCATAAAACGGATAATAACCCTTCAACGGCAAATAAGAAGGTCTTGCAAACATGTTGTTCATATCCGTATTAATTCGCGCATCATAGAACATCAACATATCAACCGGCGCCGATTGGCAATCTACCATAGCTGCCATGATGAATGCAGCCCCTTTTTGACAAAAGCGACCTGATTCCACCTCTAATGAATACACCCAATCATCAGACCATCCTTTCACATAATTCCATTCATTAAGTATCGACTCCGATTTTTTAAACCCGTATCTATTCATCATATCACGAATCAGGATCGCTCTTTTGGTGATTCGCTTCGGTTCCGTGGCATAGATATGCCATGAAAAGAAATCAAGTGGCACTTTGTGACTTTGACAATAAGAAAGGAAACGTTCACCCCACGTCAGATCTTGTGCCAGCGCAGGTCCACCTATCCTCAGCTCAGGGAACTTCGCTTTAAGGTGTTTCGCCGTCGTCTCATAGAGATTAAAGAAGTTTGTTACGGTTCCTCCCCAGCAACGAGGATTGCGAGGAAGTCTCACTTCGCTCTCACTTGGATCAAGATCAGGTTCATTCCATATCTCCCAGTAGACTATATTAAACTGATTTGACCAGATGATACCTTTGGTCGTCCATTCTTTATCCGTATTCCACCCCCAACCTTCGTTATAATGGCGAACAACATTTTCGCAAATGCGCGCCCACTTGCCATAATCTTTTGGCGGTATGACTCCATATTTTTTCGGACCATGCTCTATACTTTGACCAAGGCGGAAAAAGACCTCAGTTCCAGCCCGGCGAATACTGTCCAAATAATGGTCCGTAAAAACAAAATCATAATTCTTTGGATCCATTTCATCAGCATCAAAATTCGGGAACAACGCATTGATGTCACCGACATGCGCCCCTCCATATCCAGAACAGAGAGCCGCGTCATGGGTACGGGCAAAAGGTATCCTAGCCGCCTTATAGTCCCTAAAATTGCCGCGTTTCTGATCTCCACCCGGTTTCTTCACCGTCGGACCATTATTGACTGCGTGCATAAGCTTTACAGTCCCTATCTCCTGCGCTATGTCCACAACAACGCCCGCCGTTGCCGCTGGTTCTGCGGCCATCAATGCAATGCCCGTCATCCCTGCCGCAAATGACCAAGCTCCACGAAAAATCCAAGTTGACTTTATCTTATTCATATACCGAATCCTCCTTCTCTCCTTATTGCACAACTTTCCCCATCATTGAACAGCATCATCTGAAAATGCAGTTCTTTTGAGGTTTGCCATTGTTACCAAAATAAGGCCATCCCCCTTCATCCCAAAATATCTCCTGCAAAAACAAAGGACGGGGGACATATCCCGGCTTTCCCCAGACAGTCGTCTGTTGTTCGCGAGCCTTACATCCTGTCCAATGGCAATGGTAGAATACATATGTCCTTCCCGTTATGGATGTGAATATTTCGCCATTATGGCCAGGGCCAAAAAACTCATCGCCCTTTTCGCTTTGCAGGATTACAGTTCCGTATCCTTTTCCTAACGGGCGACCGCTACGGTCAACGAACTTCCCATCCAAAGTCTTAGAACGTCCAACCACTACCCGATATGTATGGTTCTGCCAATTCCCCATACTTACGAACAGATACCACCACCCATCACGGAAATAAAGATAAGGCGCCTCCGTTGAGCCAGCACCAAACCGCTCATCTCCCTTCATTGGCTTAGGCTCGCCCAACACAATTCCAGCCACATGCTCAATCTTGGCGCCAGGTTTTCTGAAACGTCCGTCAGGTGTAAGTTCCAACCGCCGGACATCGCCATGTCCGAAAAACAGCCATGTTCTATCAGAGTGGATATCCTTCACCACTTCAGCATCGATCACCTCAAATCGTCCTTCCTCCTCGCTACGCAAAATGATGTTTCGGTCCGTAAAAGGACCATCTGGATTCTTGGAACGATATGCAATTATAGCCGTATGCGCACCTCCATTATGCACTGTCATATACAGATTGTACCAATCCCCAATTTTTATTACATCTGGAGCCCAGACATGCGGCCAAGACTGCTTTATCCAGTCATATTCTGCAGGCTCAAGAAGGATACGCTCCGTATCTTCCCAGTGTACTAGATTACGACTTTTGAGAATCCGCTGACTTGTCGATGCCGCATACCAGAAATCCCCGCCTCTCCATACAGTTGGATCAGGATTGTCATGAGGCCATATCGGATTGATGTATTCAATGCCATTTACCGCCGCCAATAAGCTCCCAGCAACAGATATCATCAACAACAGGTTCAACTTCATCATTTACCTACCTTTCATATTCATTTGCAGAACGTCAGCGAACAATAATCCTTGTACCGGGTTTGTATACCGTCAAATAGCCGTCCTTGAAATAGACGCCATGTGCTTTCATCTTCCCATTGCACATCACACTCCACGTTGAAAATTGTTCGCAATCTGAAACGCCGGAAAACTTCAATGGCAACGTTATCTGGTGCCATTGCAATGGCAATCCTGTAACATCCAAGATGCCGCCAGCGACGATAGAACCGCCTTTTATCTCACCGGCAGAAGCATAATCGACACTCAATGCGCCAATTTCCGTAGAAGAGCCAACCAGGTCAAGAACGGCACCTTTAGCGATTGAGAGAACTGCCGCTGAATCAAACGCCTTGGAACACGGAATAATGTTTGTCGCATAATATGGTATCCCATCATTGTATGCTGACCAAGAATTTCGCGCATCACCAACCGAAACAATGTCTCTCGTGTCAAGCCTGTTCCATTGCATTCCATTCACGGACGATTCAAGATACCACCCGGCTGGATCTCTTTCCGCATGGTCATTGCCGGTCGCAAGCGCATATGCCACAACGCGCGCTGAAGCATACTGTGAAGCAAGTCGCATTGTAAGCGCGTTCGGCTTGGTTGCCGTGTACAAACCACATTTAGTATTTACGTCCCCATCTGAAATCTTGTTTGGCTGCTCACTGGACCCAGCTTTATAAATCGCAGTAATTTCACCATGATCAAGGCTTGTCGGATCTTTATTTATGTCCTTGAACACGAGACCGCTGTTCACACGAACTCGATTCTCATCATATAGTGCAAGCTCCGAAATCTGAATGACGTTGTTTGCATTATTCCGATTTGCAGTAATGACAAAGCGGAACCACGGTCCCACACCACCTATATCCGCAAAACGGAGAGTGCCTTCACGAACATCAACCCTACCAGAAAAGAAATTATCTCCCAAAATCATAGTCGTTCCATGCCCATTCTTCACCAAATTCAACGAGCCTGAAAATGAGGGGTGCGATATTATGTTGTCATTTTCGCCACCAGTCACAACTTCCGAATCATTGATGCGGCAGAAAGTACCTCTGCATAACAGAGAGCCGATCGTCGCTTCCACATCATCAAGAATAAGTGTAGCCCCCTCTTCCACATACACACTGCCCAATGTAACCTTACGCGGCCATTCCCAGCCAGGGTACGTGTAGTTTCGCCTATCTTCAGGGACAAGCGATGGCAGCGAATGAATAGTCCTCCAAGTGATGCCGTCATCAGATCCTTCGAAAACAAATCCGCTCACGTCCCGACAGGTTTCAGGATTGTAGGAAGCAGGTTCAGTCACATCCGTACGCCCGGCATATTTATGTATTGGTCCATAATCATCTCCCGTTGTGAAGGAATACTTCATGACAGGTTGCTTTGTTTCAAATTCCAGCGATATCCACGCCTTGTTGACACTTCCTGGCACATAATACTTGGAAAATACGTTCCCGTCCAAAGCTTTCCATGCCTCTGGATTCTCACTTTCCGACACACCCACTGCATATGACTTATATTTCTGCACTATATCAACCCCTTCAAGGTCAAAAAGATGCAATTCATTGTACTGTGTTCCGGTTGCCTCCGATCCATATCTGGTAGTCGGCACAAAACGGTAAAAACAATATCCCACCTGTCTCCGGCACTGCACTTTTACTGTACCAGAATTAATTCTGATCTTTGACAGCCCAATGCCGGAATAGGCGGTCAGATTTGCCGCACCATCTTTTACAATACTGCAAGATGCACCATCTTCCGAAATCACGGAGTCAACAACATTTCCATCCAAAGTTAAAGTCGCTGAACCGATGGAATCGGTGACATTTCCTTCGGAAACAATCGATGACACCGTCTGGCTGTTGCCAGCGATATCCAGTTCTGCTTCTGCACACACTTCAATATCAGTCGTTTTCGGAAGAGCGTTGGCCTTGTTCAACTTCAGCCCACCCTTCTGGATGATTGTCTTCCCGGTATAGGAAAACGACTGTCCTCCAAGATTCGATACCGACCCAAGAGAATAATCGTCCAATCCACGAAATATGAAATCGCAGTTGCCCTGTATTCCGCATTTGGTATTTTCGCTGTTTGGTGTGCTGAACAGAGCCACTCTACGATGCCTAGCATCAATGACGACTGGGTTTCCATTTTCACCCTCCAGCATCATCTTTGTGTTGCTGTACGACTGATTTGAGGAAATGAGCGAAACTTGCGTATTGTCATTTACCGTCGTGAGATATCCTCCATTGAAAAGTATCCTCGCCGAGGCACATTGATTCCGAACGATCCTGTTTACGGCAAGGCAGGCATTTTCCCCCGTTAACCGCACCTGTGCCGTCCATCTTGTGCGATCGTCACCCAAAAGATCAGCGGAATTGCGACAGAAGTAAAATGTACCGTCAGACTCAAATCTTGCATCTTTCATTACGACAAGTGACGTCCCCCTTCCTTTATACGACAGGGAAACATATGTCGATTCGATTTTCGCCCCTCTTGCCAGGGTCGCTTCACAGGGAGTATCATAGCTGAAGCAACAATCCAAGCCATCGGCGTTCTTGCCAGTAATAATCAACTTGGACAGAGCCCCCATATTAAACACCGCCGTTCCGGATCCATTAGTTCCACACATCAGACGCGATGCTTTTATGTCAGCACCTTCACCTATATTCAACGTCCCGTTGACAATAATCTGTCCATATGTCTTATTTCCGGATATCGTCAACTCTTCACCATACGGCACTTTCACATCTTCACCATACAAAACCGATGCCATAACAAATGTAATTGCCGAGAACACGGCAACTCGCATGTTCGTGATTCTATGCTTCATGTTCACTCCTTTTCCTTTGCATTAACAAATCAATCCAACCATGTGGGGATGGGTGCCATGGCGGCAGACGGTCTGTCTGAAAGACGGACTGTCATATTTCCACCCTTTTCAAGCTCCTCCACCAGCACCCAGGGCTCATTAAAATGTCTACCATTAAACTCGTAGCCAACAGGATATATAGACGACGAGCTGTCCCTTTCCGTTTTGATGTTCAAGACTCCGTGCTTAAACAGGACCTGCGCAGACTCCACCAGTGGCGAACCTATCAGGTAATACGGAGTTCCGGTCAATGGATAAAGCCCCAGGCAACTCCATACATACCAAGAGCTGGTAGCGCCTGAATCGTTGTTTCCTGGACATCCACCAGGACCGTCCGAAAACCTGCACCGGCGCACTAGATCGATAACTGCGGCAGTACGATCTGGTCTGCCGCACCATATGTAGGTATATGGAGTGTCCATATCAGATTGATTATTGAGACCTTCAAAATATCCGTCTCTTCTGACTCTGTCACGATTTTTATCCCAGTGATTCGGGACGTAATCCACCCTGAAGAAGTCATCAAGCATAGCAAGGAACCTGTCAGTTCCCCCAGCCAACGTGATGCGGTCGGCCATTTTTCCGTGGGTCCTAAACGAATATGTCCGGTAATCACCTTCATAATAGAATACCTTTCCGGTGTTTACAAGATAGCCTGTCTCAGGATTATATACATTTCTCCATGTCTCTACTTCCCGCCCCAACTCTTTTGCGTAATCCCGATCATTGCACATCTCTGCAACAAATTGCGCCGCCCTGTTTGCGCCTGCATAATCAAGTGTATATGATGGAGAGGTCGTTTTATAGACAGTTCCAGTAAGTTGATCAATGAATATCTTTTTCAGCCGGGAATATTCTTCCTTTTTAATGACTCCACGAAAAAATGCATCCGACAAGACATACGCCGAAAGTGCTACCGCCTGACCGTTACAACGCCCCAAACGATCTCTGGTCATATTGCGGCTTATCGGATAGAATCCGAGCTCTTCCGATACTGTCATCATATCCTCCATCATTCTACGCGTTATATCCGGGAACAACGACAGCACCATCGGCAATTGAGTACGATAGACATCCCACAAAGTAAAATAATCGAGAAATCCTATTTCCGTATCTATTGGCTTTACTAACGAGAAATACAATGTAGTATAGAACCTGCGAGCAAGTGTTTCATCTGAAAAACTGGCGCGTATCCTCGAGAGCGCATTCTCCCAAGCAATCTCCGCTTCTCGACGACTACCGTCAAAACCAATCTGCATAGCCTCATCCATCCGTCTTTCAGCCGTTTTTATATCGACAAGAGAAAATCCAATAAAGGTCTCTGCCTCCCTTCCATCCGTTTCAAAAGTTATGATTCCGTCTTTTTCTGAAGATCTTAGACCTTCTGCTTTTGCGCATATCGAAAAATGAAAATCCAACATATGAAATCTGACAGTTCCGCACCATCTATCCGAAGCCACTCTCTTTATCTTACATTTCTGGCATTTCTCAATTCCTCGTTTTCCACAACCTGCCTTCGGCCTCAATCCAACATGTTTGACATCGACAGATATGCGCCCTTTGCCTGAATAAAAACGATAACGATGGCAGGCGGCCTTCGGCCTCGCTGTCACCTCAAACGAACAATCCCTATCTGCAAGCGTAGCTGCATAGTATCCGGGAGAGGCCTTCTCCTCTGTAAGTTTCGAAAATTTCTCAAGCTCTGCCCCATCCTTTCCTGGTGCAAATAGGAAATAATTGTAAAACCGACCCGCAAAACCAGTGCCGCAGTGATGAAAATGCGTAAATCCCAATGACATCATTTCCTTGTCTGCTAAAGACGGCACACCTTCACTGCAACATTTCAACAATCCATACCCACACGGATAATTTCCCGTATACCCACATACACTAACCCATCCAAACGGCGTCAATGCGCCTGGTATGGTATTACCCATCTGTGCTTTAAGCCAATTCCATCCACGCGCCCATCCTTCCGACTCCGGTGTGGAAGTCTTGCCGTTTCCCCAAAAAGGATCGACCAGCCTGATATATTTAGCGGATTGCGCAGTAACTGACGTTGCGATACAGACAATCAAATACAGAATCACATGTAATCTATTCATTGGTCTGACTCCCCATGTTTGCGTTTTCTTTTCTTAGTGGTTTTTGAAAGATAGGAACCAACGGTCGCCTGTCGACACGTAGATCCTCGCACCACAAGCGGCGCTGACAGCAGTATCTCTTGCACAGGATACGTAGGATTCGATATACGGCTTAACAATGTACGGACTGCAGAGGTGGCAATATCATCACATGGCTGGCGGACTGTGGTCAGCGGAGGATTCATGGTCCTTGCCTGACGGCTGTCATCAAATCCACAGATCATAATATCCTCAGGGACGCGCACTCCTAAACCATCAAGTATGCATTTCAAACATGTAGCATCCGAATCATTACCACAGACGATGGCGTCTGGACTGTGTTTCTTCAGAAATCGAAAAACCGCCTTTGCATCATCTGCTGAAAATATACGAAGAACCTCCGTATTCCCTCCACTATTCTCCAATCCCATCGCAGACCTGACACCAGCGAATCTATTCTGAACACTTATAGTTCCATATCCTTGACTGAAAAAGTGAACGTGTTTCGCTCCCGCAGAAACAAGATGCTCTGCAACACGACGACCGGCATCAAAATTGTTGATACCTACAAGATCAAATTCACTACGTCCGGGTGGTGGTACAATGTCATAATCGACAAGCACCACAGGAATGCTGGCCTCAGTAAGAATCGAGACTATCTCCCTGTTTATCTGTGAGGCATTCTTTACAAACTCTATAGGCTGAAAGATGACTCCCGCCACACGTTTATGTACATAATCCGCAGCAAGAGATTTAGCCTGCCTCACCCTGACTTCATGCTCCACAGAATAAACATCACCAAAAAGAAGGCCAACATCCTCTTTTTGACATTGCCGAGAGATTCCACTTAATAATGAAGAAAAAAACTCAGAGTATGCGATACCAGGAAGAATAAGCCCTATAATACGGTTACTGAACACAACATCCAAACCAGATCTTGCTGTTGCCTTGATAACACCACGCCTCTTGAGCTCATCCACACATTTTGCCGCCGTGGCGCGGGCTACATCAAACCGGCGCATAATTCTCGTCAAAGAAGGGAAAGAATGACGAACCGAATATTTCCCTTCGCGAATCTCTGCGAAAAGCTCTTCAGCAATATCAAGATATCTTTTACCCGCTTTTTCCAACACTTCATGCATGGTGCCAAGTATTATACAAAACATCGATATCAATTTTTCTCTGGTCTAGACCAGAATTTTGACCAAATACACTAGAAGAACATTTCACACTGCAATCCACACATTAGAACAACGCTTTTGATCGCAAGTCCTAATGCTTAGCATCGTAAGTCCTAGGACTTAAGGACACGTGACCTAGGACATGAAGGTTACGTGTCCTTTAGCATAAGGGTAGCGTAACCCTTAGCACAAGCGTCACCTGACCCCTTTGATGTCTCGTAAGATGCCGAAAAGCCCCTTTGCCGACGACCGTTGAAGGAATTCTCCTGCATTTCTAAATGGATTGGCCAGTAGAGGCAACTCAAGGGTGCTGTAGGCACATAACAAAGGGGTAGCACCAACTCGCCCGAAGGTCAGCACGTACTTCGCCGAGGGTCAGCATCAACTTTTAAGAGGGTCAGTACGTACTTTCATCCGGTTTTATATTTCCATGCATCCTGTCAAATGGTGATTTCGTCTAGTTCGCGCTCTTCGCGGCGGGCTTCTTCAAGGCGCTTCACCCACTTCAGGACTTCGGCGACAGGTTCGATGAGTTCAGGCGGGATGTAGTCCTCAACCTTGCCGAGAGCATAGAGGCGCCGCGCAAGCGATATGTCCTCC
>JAFXEA010000388.1 GCA_017521065.1 Kiritimatiellia bacterium
GATGGGCGGGAGGTCCTGCGGCGTGGTGCATAAACCATGTGTTGGGCATCCGTCCTGTCGGTGTTGGGTGCAAGACTGTCGAGGTAAAACCGTTTCTGGGTGATCTTGCATGGGCAGAGGGTTCTATGGCGCTTCCGGATGGACGGGCTGTTAATGTCCGTGTGGGAAAGCGTCCGGACGGTTCCCTGAAGACGGAGATTGACGTACCTTTCGGCATTTCGGTTATAAAGTAACTGGAATTTACGGGAGCCCTTCCGGCGGTGGCGTTTTGGATGAAGTGTGAGTGGAAATTGAATGCAGAGAAATATGCACTTTCACAATAAAGCACCAGTTTCGTTCAATCCTAAAAATGAGGTCTTCACCTTCACATCAGACCTTCTCCAACTATCAACGCAGTGTGATATAATATGCGCAAATGAGACCGATAGCGACAGATGCAGCCGATTTCCCTTCTTTGCGAAGAAGGGGATGCATTTATGTGGATAAAACTATGTATAGTATATGCATCGTCTTATCTCAAGTGCAAATGCGAGTCTCTTTTTTGCTTCGCGCTCTCGCTTTCGATTCAAAGACGTGCGAGCTTGTGGATTTTGATGCGAAGAAGTTAGGTACAGGAGAGCCATGTGTATGAAAGTTTGTATTGCGTCTGTTGGGATGGCGTTTGTTGTCCTTTCGGCTTTCGGCGGAGAGTTCAATGCGAACGGATGCGGTGTTAAGTGGGACGACCGTTCGGTCACGGTAGAGAACGCACTTTTTTCAAAGAGGTGTATCAGCATCGGCGGAAGGCTTCAGACGGCATCATTCAAGCGCCCGTCAGGATCTGAATGGCAAACGGAGAGGTTTGCTGATGCAAGTGCGGATCAGATGACCGTGGTTGCGGAAAAATCGAAATGGAGTCCCGTAGGTTCCGAAGGTGTACGTGTGGATATATGTGCCTCTGGTGTCACGAACACGCTCTATGTTTTTTCGGGAATGCCGGGCGTGATCTCCATATGTCCGCCGCGACGAGCACCAGCTGCGGAGCATGATCTAGACCGGGATATCTACCGGATCAGGGAATGGAACAAGGCTCTTGGTGCGGCTGCCAGGCAGACGGACCACATCTCGTATGGGCAGAGGCATGTCAAGGTTACAAGTGTCATCTGCGCAGACCAGACGGACATCCGCGACCAGCTGCTCCATGTCGATGAACGTCTGCTCATGAACTACGATACGCCTTTCACCGTTGCTGCGACTTCGCTTGATATCCGTGACGTCCTTTCTGGTGAAGGGGTCGTGTTTGTGAGAATCGCTCCGATGCCGCTTGCGCGACCGGGCAAGGATGATGACTTCATCGTTGATGGAACCGGACGCAGGATTGCGACGCTCGCGAACGGATATCCACTTGCAGAGCTGGTCTATTGCGGCGGCGAGGCAGGACGGCAGCGTGCGGTCATAGCGTTCCAGCGTTCGATCAGACCGTACCGTCCGGGCCGTGACGGGGTGCTGCTCTCGAATACTTGGGGCGCAGGCAACAGGGATTCACGTATCTGTCAGGAGTTTCTTCTTAAGGAAATTGAAGCAGGCGCGAAGATGGGTGTTGATGTCATCCAGATAGACGACGGATGGCAGCGCGGTCGTACGGCCAATTCAAGTAAGAAGGCCATTGAAGGAACGAAGAAGGTATGGAGCGGATATTGGGCTGCCGATCCTCTCTTCTGGACGGCGGATCGTGAACGCTTTCCGGATGGACTTGAATTTCTTGTCGGCAAGGCTAAAGAGAAGGGAATGCGTTTTGGACTTTGGTTTGGACCGGATTCGAGCGATGAGGCCGCGAACTGGGAGCGGGATGCGGATTGCCTCCTTGATCTGCACCGGAGGCTCGGCATCGACTATTTCAAGATGGATTCGATGAAATTGCACTCTCCGATTGCGTTGAAGCGCAATCGCATGATGTTCGATAAGATGCTCCGTGAGTCCGGCGGGGCCATGGCGTTTGACCTTGACTGTACGGCTGAGGTGAGGCCTGGATTCTTTGGGCTTCTCGATATCGGGCCGCTGTTTGTCGAGAACCGCTATACGAAGAGACCGATCTATTGGCCTCACCATACGCTCAAGAACCTGTGGGATCTCTCGCATCTTATAGATCCTGTAAGGCTCAGGTTTGAGTTCAACAATCCGGATACAAACCATGGCAACTACAGCTGGAGTCCGTTGGGACACGGAAAATACCGTCCGGACGCTCTTTTTGCAACCGTCATGGCGGCATCTCCGCTTGCGTGGATGGAACTCTCGGATGTGTCGGAGAAGTCGTCCGCAGAGATAGCTTCGCTTGTGAAGGTCTGGAAGCGTGAACGCGACAAATGGTATGGAGGAGTGATGCATCCGGTGGGAGACCGTCCGGATGGCGTTGCTTGGACGGGTTTTGTATCGGAGTCGGTGGATGGCTCTGGCGGATACGTGCTCCTCTTCAGGGAGCTGAATCCTTCTGCGGACTACACCCTCGACCTGTCGGGAATTTTCGGTAAGGGATTTTGCGCAAATGCCGAAGTCATCGCAGGAAGGGGTGATGCGTGTCTGACGGATGGATGCCTTAAGGTGTCCATCCCGGAGACGCTTGACTATGTCTGGGTGCATTGCTCCAAGTAGACTGATGGTTGTCCTGGCTTCGATTTCGGTTGTCTCTGGAGACACTTGCAAAACCCGGGAGGGGCAACGTCCTCGTTGCCCGTGCGTCGGCGAATCGCGGGCAGCGAGGACGCTGCCCCTCCCA
>JAFXEA010000389.1 GCA_017521065.1 Kiritimatiellia bacterium
GAGGATTTGAGATGACAGATAGAATAAAAAGTCTGTTGGAGAGGACGTTTGACAAGGAACATCGGACCTTTCGTCGCGATGTCGACTGGAAGCCGCTTCTCGATCGCTTTATCGATGAAGGCGTCGGTGATATGGAGCGCGCCAGAATCGGTCTTGAAGAGATGCTGAATGCGGAGACTCCCGCGTTTATGGACGGTGAGCGCATAGCGTTCCTGCGGACTGTGAAGCAGATTCCTGATCTCCACTCCGACAAAGAGATGGATGACCGGCGGGCGCAGGGCATCGCCTTCGGCGAAAAAGGAGTGGTTTTCAACATCACCGCCGATTTTGAATCTGCTATACGTGACGGGCTTGGCACACGTCTTGATGAGATGAGAGCCCGTCTTATCCGTTGCCGTGAAGAATCAGACGCGGAAGGTTTGGAATTCCTCGAGAATGCCATTCTTTCGACCGAGGCGGTTCTCGGTCTTGTGGAGCGTTATCGCGCCGAAGCGGAGAGACGAGGATTTTCAGATATAGCGGCGACACTCGCAAAGGTGCCGTTTAAAGGAGCGACCACTTTCCATGAGGCGCTGCAATCGCTGCGGATTCTTCATTTCGCCATGTGGTGCGAGGGTGAGTACCATTGCGGACTCGGGCGCATAGACCAGTACCTTTTCCCGTATTACGATGCGGACATCAGGGCTGGTCGCCTCACAGAAGAAACGGCGCTGGAGGAGCTGGAGGAGTTTTTCATAGCATGCAACCGTGACAGCGATCTTTACATCGGTGTCCAGCAGGGCGACAACGGTCAGTCTGTAATGCTCGGCGGAGTCACACCAGACGGCAAGGACGCGTTCAACGATCTTTCCCGCCTATGCATCAAGGCCTGCGGCGAACTGAAGCTTGTCGATCCGAAAATCAACCTTCGGGTAAACAAGACTACGCCTCTTGACATCTATAAGCTCGGTACGGAACTTACCGCGAAGGGACTTGGCTTTCCTCAGTATGCCAATGATGATGTTGTAATCCCCGCTCTTGAGCGTTGGGGCTATGCGAAAGAGGACGCCAGAAACTACACCGTGGCCGCATGCTGGGAATTCATCGTCCCAGGCTGCGCAATGGATATCGACAATATCGATGCCGTGAGTTTCGTCGGAGCGCTTGATGCGGCGCTGAGAATTTTAACTGAGGGGTGCAGTAGCGCAGAGGGTGGGCTTAGGTACGAGGATGTGGAGAAGGAGTTTTTCTGCGAAATCCAGCGCAGAGCCGATGCCATTGTCGAAAAGTACCGGAATGTCGAAATACTGCCGGGACCGTTTGTCTCTGTGATTTCTGCGAACTGCATCGAAAATGCGCGAGACATTTCGAAGGGTGCTAAGTACAACAATTTCGGCGTGCACGGAACGGGAATTGCCGTCGCCGTCGATTCTCTCGCATCGGTGCGGCATCTTGTGTTCGAAAAGCGTCTGGTCACGCTTTCGGAGCTTGTCAAACTGCTTGATACGGATTTTGCCGGACGTCCGGATGTGCTTGCCGCCGCAAAAGACGCGCCTAAAATGGGAAATGCGGATCCGGAAGCTGATGAAATCGCGAAGAGGCTGCTGGATTTCTGGGGACATGCCTTTGACGGAAAGAAAAACGGACGCGGCGGGATATTCCGTCCCGGTACGGGAAGCGCAATGTACTACATCTGGCATGCGAGAGAGATTAAGGCATCGGCGGACGGTCGTCTCAGCGGACAGCCCCTTTCCGCGAACTATGCGCCGTCCCTTGATGTGCCGGTGAAGGGACCCGTTTCAGTGATGCGTTCGTTTACCGAGCCCAACCTTGTGCCGGTCTGCAACGGAGGTCCGCTCACGATTGAGATTCATGATTCCGCGTTCGCTATGTCCGACGGAGTGGAGAAGGTGGCGCATCTCGTCAAGTTCTTCATCGAGCGTGGCGGACACCAGCTGCAGATAAACACAATCAACCGCGAGACGCTTATGGATGCGCAAGCGCATCCCGAACGTCATCGACATCTTATTGTGCGCGTGTGGGGCTGGAGCGGATATTTCATTGAACTGGAAAAGACTTATCAGGATCAGATTATAAAGCGGGTGGAGTTAGGGGTCAGCGGCTAGCAGTTGGCGGGAATTTCAATGGGGATGATTTGTTTTTCTTTAAGCCGTGTAGAAGTGTAGAATGCGCAGAAAATCTGCAATCTTGCATTTTGCTTTGGTGGTTTTAAAATCACATGAAAGTTATAGGCAAGAGGACAGTGAAAAAAGGTAGAATATTTGAGATCAGGGAGTTTACTCTCCATGACGGACCGGGTGTGAGAACTACCGTGTTCTTCAAGGGGTGTCCGCTCCGGTGCGCCTGGTGCCACAATCCGGAAGGGCAGTCGTTCGAAAAGGAGACGATGACCCGCAAGGACGGAGAACCTGTCCAGTGCGGTCAGGACTGGGATGCGGCGGCGCTTGCGGAGGAGCTTTTGAAAAATGCCGATATCATGAAGCAGTCCGGTGGAGGCGTAACATTTTCAGGCGGCGAACCGCTCTCGCAGGCTGAGTTCCTTCTGCGGCTCATTCCGCTTCTCAAATCGCATAATGTGCATCTTGCCGTCGAGACGAGCGGATATGCAGAC
>JAFXEA010000390.1 GCA_017521065.1 Kiritimatiellia bacterium
AGGCATGTTTGCGCGTTGTTGCCGGCTAGTGCGCGCGGTTGGGCGAGCTGACGGAACAGTCGCGTGTCTAATAATTTCCCAAAAATTCCATCGTTCCATCGTGAGCGGATTTTGGTATAATTATTGTGTTCAAAAGATGTGCATGCTTGATGAGATACGTGCGAGGCGTGATGAAATATACGCCATTGCAAGGAAGCACAAGGCCGAGAAGCTTTGGGTATTCGGTTCTTGCGCCCGCAAAGAGGAGCGTCCCGGCAGCGACGTGGACTTGCTTGTGAAGTTTGGTCCGCAAACGACTATTTTCGACTATGTCCGCATGCAGTATGATGTTTCAAGTCTTCTTGGATGCAGTGTTGATGTTGTGGATTCCGACGCATTGGAACGCGAACGATATTTTGCCAACGAAGTGCAAAAAGACATGGTGGCGATATGATGAGGGATGCACAGCGCATTGACCACATGCTCGGCTTTGTCCGCCGATGTCGCCAGATTCTTGATGGAGTCGACAGCGTCGCATATCTGGCTTCTCTTGGATTACAGGAACAGGTGGAGCTGAACATGCTGCATCTTGGAGAAGCAGCGGCACGAATTTCGGACGATATAAAAGACGCGCATCATGAAATTCCATGGCATGAGATGGCAGGCATGAGGAACATCCTTGTTCATGAATACTTTCGGGTAAAGCCAATTGTCCTTTTTGAAACCGTCACGACGCTCTTTTCAGAGTTGGAGCGGCAATTGGACAGCTTGCAAGCTGAATATCCGCTGTGACGTATCGCGCCGCTTGGCGTATAGTTTTGGCGTGTTGGCTTATGCGTCAGATTTGCCGCGCTTCGTGGTATGGGGATTTGTGATATAATACGGCGTAGCCATGCCAGTGAATGTCCTTAATGCCGTCACGCTGCCGAGACGCGGTTCCTCGAAAGCCGCGATTGCGGCCGTATTGCTCTTGCTGGCGCAGGGGGTGGTGGTTGGCGCCATTGCGTGGCATACGAACTCGGAGGGTCTTGAGCTTTGGATATCTGGAGGCATTGCCCTGTGCTGTATCGTTTCAGCCGTTGTGCTGGCAAAGAGGCGTGTCGCATTCCCGCTCGTGTTTCAAGGGTGCTTGATGCTTTTCGTCGGGTGGATTGTCATAGAGGGAATCTCTTACTTTACCAATGACAGGCACGGAAGTGTATGGGATTTCATGCTGGTCTTGTCGATGTTAATTGCCGTGTTGCTAATGGGGGTAATGGCGCTCTTCCTTGTGCAGACGAAAAGCGCCCTGAAATGGTTCTCGGGCACTGCAATCGAGCAGGGGAGCGGTCTTGCAGAGAAGATTAAAAGCGGCGTGTGGACGGTGCTGATTGCCGATGTCCTTTTGCTGGCGTTTGGAGCTTGTCTTGACTTGGACACGGCAATATGGAGCAAGGGCGATCTTCCGGATTTGATTTTTATGTGCGAGGATGAGTTTCTGGATGATAAGTTTGTGATAACTGATTTTTTCGGAATTCCTCTGGGCGAGAAGGTCAATGTCCGTATTTGGGCGAAGATGTATGGCATCGAACGTGTTGAAGAGCCTCATTGCAGTCGCACTTTCTTGTCTGAAGATTCAATTGCGTTCGGGGTTCCGGGGCCGTGGGAAGTGACGGAGCAGATCAACACGACCAACGGATGCGTGGAAGTCGTGTCCGCGAGCCGCGCTCCCATTGGCTACGAAGCCGTGTCGAATATGTTTGACACCGTCGGGCAGCGCTTCTGGAGTGCGTTTGACATCAACTGCCAGCTTGCGGACGACGGGTCGCCTTGCGTGGGCAAGTGGTCGGATGGCTTCCAGACGGTCGAAATCGTCTCCGATGCGCAATCCCTCCGCATTTCCATCCGCCAAGAGTGATAAACAGTCGGGGACAGACCTAACGGAACCCATAATACTTGGAAGACGAGAGGAGGATTGCTGATGAAGAGATTTGCATGGATCGTTGCCGTGGCTTGCGTTGCAGGGTGCTCGGGGCTACGGATCGCCGAATCAGTACCTGAAGGGCCGACGGTACTCGACATGCTGCCTGTGATCAGCCGTGGCGGGGACATCTACGGGAACGGCAATCGCGAACCTCTGGATTTGTCGCGGGAGATTTTGTCCGGACGCGTTTGCTGGAAGGGGCGGTATTGGGAACAGATCGGGCAAGAGAAGAAAGGTGAACTTTGCACGGTCCGGATAGATCCCGACGGCAAGGAGACCGTCCTTGAATCCGAGCCCATCGACAAGCCGATCTGGCCGAAGTTGTTGGATTCGCATTTCAGGCAGTTTCTTAAACATTCGGGACGCCCTCCGGCGTCTGTGAGCCGGGTTGAATTCAATCCGAAGGAGACGGAGGGCATAGTCTGGTTCGGAGACGAGAAGGTAATTGTCGACGACAGATTGCTGATGGACCTGTCGATCGGCAGTTTCACGAACTTAATCGCTACGGCCGACAAGATTGTTATCCGTGACGGCGGGCACGACTGCTGCGGTGCAAAGATCGACGAACAGCCGGTATTGTCAGTGGTGACGAACGCGTCTGAAATCGCGGAGTTCAACGCGCGGATCAAGTTCTCAGTGAGTGATGGAATGTGGTGCTGTTGCTGCTGCGGGCATCCAGGCATCGACTGGTGGAAAGCCGGACGGCGGATTGTCTTGGCGTCCGCACAGCATGGCATTGCGCTGCGGTGGCGCGACTTCCCATGCGATATGTCGTTTACGCCAGATTCCGTCAAGGCACTTGCAGAGTGGTTTAAGGGTCGCGGACTTGGCGGCCATTGGGGCGAGTGTCGGTGACAGTGTGTCGGTGACAGTCCCAGCGAAACCGTTGTAAAAGGCCTGTTTGCGTATAGTTGCAGCGGCAGATTTGACGCGTGGTTGATTTCGGCGTGGCAGTTTCGCTATAATACGCCCCAAAGCCGTTGAGGATGAGGAAATTGCTGGAAAACAGCGAATGAAAGGAGCAGGGGTGTGATTGCGCGAATGATGTTTGTGCGGGCCGTCGTGGGAACGGCGATTGCGTGGATGCTTCTTGCAGAAGTGTGTGGGTGCAGGGCGCCGCTTGCTTCTGAAAGAACGGAAGCGTTATCTGCGACAGAGCTCCAGGAACAAGCAAAAGACGGTGATGCCACAGCGCAGTACAATCTG
>JAFXEA010000391.1 GCA_017521065.1 Kiritimatiellia bacterium
AGGTTGCGCATATCGATGCCGGTGCTGCAGGTGGACTTCGCCTGCTTGGAACATTTGCGCTGGATCAGTCTGCAAACTTGCTTAAACGCCTTGTCCTTTCTGGTGAGAATGTGAACGAATGCACTATTGAAGGGTCGATGTATAATCGGCATTCTGGAGCCGTTTATCTCACGAAGTAGGGATCGGGAACCTGGAGCCTCGCTTCCGAGACCGCATTCAGCAATGGTGTTATAGCAGTTGAGAATGGAACACTTCGTTTCACTTCAATTAGAAACAAGGGTGTGAGATGTTCCCTTGGTGGAGCGTCGATATTGAGATCAGAGCATACGGGTGCGATTGAGGATTCTGTTCCATTGCCGTATGCCTATCTGCTTGGTACGCCAACTATGACCGGAACGATGGAATATATTGGAAGAAATGATGCCGTTTCCGATGACCGCGCATTTGCAATAAAAGGTTCGGGACGTGTAGTCGCTTCTAGTGGTGCTTTAGTTCTTTCTGGAGGTGTTGGATCTGTCAATGCAGGAGAGAATATATTCACACTTGGCGGCAATGCTGCAAAATGTGTGATGAATAATGTTACAAACGGTGTTGGAACAATCAAGGTGGTTAAAGAGGGTTCAGGAGACTGGACACTCGGCGGCGAACTTGACTTTACCGGCGGCATCGAGGTGAAGGCAGGTTGCCTGACGATAGGCCACGTGTATCATCCGGGCAACTATTCCTTCTACCGCTTGACCATACGCGAGAAGAATGCAGGTGGGAGCGGGAATTCGTATTTTACAATTGGAAGGTTGGCGCTGTTTAATGAGGCTGGAGAAGTGCAGAATATCGGGCTTGAATATAATCCGGCAGCAAACTCGAATGGTGGACGTTTGCTTCTTGAGTCTGGGCAGTTTGCATATTCCTTCACAAACGGGAAACGCGACCCGAATTTGATTTTTAATGACCGGGTTAAAGAGAACGGGGTTTATGAGTATAAGGATAACCCCATGTATAACGCAACAAACATTTTTTCAGCACTTGATGCGAATGTTAACGCATTTGCCCGTTTCCGTCATAGTGGTCGGGAGGGTACCTCCTATTGGCCAGCTATAACCGAGGAAGAGGATTGGCCTAGCATTGATTTTCGCCTACCGGCTGGATCAGATAAAGTCGCTAGATATGACATAGGTGCAAGATATCGAAAACCGATTGCAGGATCATCAAAAGGTACGACCAACAACTGGAAGGATGTAATCGGTTCCTGGACTCTTTACGGGAGTGTCGATGGAGAAAACTGGACGGAGCTTTCGTCTGTCACCTCAAACGATCTGCGCGGTGTGATGACAACGGACTGTTCGTGGCTGTCGGATGGATCAAGTTATGCTACTGCTGCGGGGTGGGAGAATCACACTTCTGGTTGGGCAATCAAGGGACGTCCGGATGGAAGTGCAGCTTCAGTATTCCACCAGTTCACCAACGGTATTGATAAGGTGTCTGTAGATGCGGGCGCTACGCTCTGCGCCAACGGTTCTTTTACGATTAATTCGCTTAAGCTTGGCGAAAATAATGGATGCATCAACGGTTTTGCGTTCAGCGAAAACGGAACGATAGAATTTACTGGTTCAACGGATGCGAAATCGTTTGATTTAAATGTTGCGTTCGTCAATTGTACCGGTCTAGACAATCTCAAGAAGTGGAAGGTCGAGTCCGCTGGCAAAATTATCCATGTGGTCGGAGTGAATGCGACTGGCATTCAGGTGGCACCGTACAGCTTGAGGGTTCTGGTACGGTGATGGATTTGAAAAGCAGGAATGTAGCAGGGATGAAAAAGATTCTCCTTGCGGTGAGTGCGATGATGACCACCTTGTTGGCATCAAGCGCACCTATCGAATGGAATTCTGCCGTAGGACCTGTGAAACCCGTCAACGGAGTCGGGCAGCCGCCAATGCTGGGCTTACCGCGCAAGGCGTACATGATGCATTACCTCAAGGAGGCGGGCATTCCGTATTCGCGCCTCCATGATGTACCGCCAGAGGAATGTGGAGGATTGTACATCGCTGCGGCGAAAGATTCTGAGGGGCGTGCCGCTGTCATGGTTGCAAACTGTGAAGAGGGCCCGAAGCCTTTGAACGTCAATTTTGGGAAAGTCATTTCGTGTCGCATTACGGATGCCACACGCACGTATGCCGAGAGTGAACTTCCGGATACTCTTCCCGCACATTCGTTCATAATCGTAGAATCTAAATGGAGATAAAAATGAAAAAGGTGATTTTTGCAACAGGCGTTTGTATGTTCTTGTCGGCAATGGGTGCCGTGCATGACGTGCGGAATTTTGGAGCGAAGGGGGACGGCACCACAAAGGATACTGCCGCCATCCAGAAGGCTGTCGATGCGGCAAATGCAGCAGGCGGCGGAACGGTGCGGCTTGGCGCAGGTACGTTCCTGTCGGGATCGGTCTATCTGAAAAGCAATGTCGATCTCTTCCTTGATCGCGGTGCGACATTGAAGGGCAGCCCGGACAAGGAAGACTACAACAAGGCGGATGTGTGTCCGCAGAACGCATCAAGCAAGCTTGAGGCGGCATCGGGCGCGCATCTTCTTCTCTGCATCGAGCAGACGAACGTGACGGTTCGCGGATATGGGCGCATCTACGGAAATTCTCCGGCGTTTCTGATCGGACCCGACGGGAAGAACTGGAAGGGAGGTCAGTCGAAGATTCCTTGGCGGACAAGCCAGATGCTTTACTTCGTCGAAAGCGACAATGTGCGAGTTGAAGGTGTGTCGCTTATTGATTCACCATACTGGTCATGTTTCTTTCATGGCTGTACGCGTGTCGTTGCGAAGAATCTTCTCATCCGCACCAGACGCGAACCTGTACACACCCATAACGGCGACGGCATTGATATCGACAGCTGTCAGGATGTGGAGGTTTCAAACTGCGACATCGATACCGCCGACGACTGCATCACGCTTCGCGCGAACACGACGCGTTTGAAGGTGAAGCGTCCGTGCGAAAGGGTAAAGGTGTCAAACTGCCGCCTGTCCTCTCCCTGTAATGCGGTGCGAATCGGTGTTGGTGACGGAATAGTGCGTGATGCCGTTCTGAAGGATCTTGAAATATACGATACGCGCACTGCGATCAACATCGTGTCGAGTTGGCGCAAAGGCGGCAAGGGCGTGAACTTCAAGGACATCACTTTCGACGGGATGAAGGTTGACTGCCGGAACTTCTGCCGCATCTATCCGCGCTATGCGAAGGATGCAAAGTTTGAAGGGATCCGCATCAGAAACGTGACGGGAACGACAACTCTTCCAGGATGGATATGGGGCTATTCAGGAAATCCAATCAGCGACGTAACGTTTGAGAACGTAAGCCTTCCGAACGGGATATATGCCCTCGACGTCAAGAGCCTCAACATCATTGGCGGCACTTTGACGCGCAACGAGATGACGGACGCCGAAGTTAAGGAATGGCGAAGGAAAATCGATAATGTGATCGACTTTCCGGGCGGGGTCAAGATCGGCGGCACTGTGCGTGGTTCCATTGCGCACGACGGTGCGGTAAAGCTGCCCGTCCGCGGACTGTGTGCGCATCAAGGAGATATGCAGAGTTTCCCCGGCAACACTGCGGAGGCGCTTCTCTCCGCTGTCAAGAAAGGTGCGGCAATGGTGGAGTTCGATGTCCAGAGATGCAAGACGGGCGAGTTTGTGCTTATGCACGATTCGACGATTGAACGGTTGACGACGGGCAGTGGTCGCATACGCGAACATTCGCTTGAGGAGCTGAAGTCCTTCAAGATCAAGCGGTTCAAGGAGAAGGGATACCGCATCCCCACTTTCGATGAAGTGCTGGATGTGATACCTGACGGCGGCATTCTGATCAATGTCCATTGCTACGCCGGAAGGGCTGCAATGGGCGATATCGTGCGCAAACTCAAGGAGCGCGGAAGGCTGCATCAATCGATGGTATGCTCGGGACTCAAGGATATTGCCGAGGCACGCAAGGTGATTCCGGGGGTCATGGCGAACAACATCGAGCGTCCTGGACCGCGCAACCGTGACTGGACGGATGCGGAGTGCATGAAGTTCGTAACGGACTCAGAAAAGCACAAGTGCCAGTACCTGCAGCTGTCGCGTCCGTGGACGAAAAAGTATTCCGATGCCGCCCATGCTGCCGGAGTGAAGGTCATACATTTCCATTGCGAAAACGCAGCGGAACTCAAGGGTATGTTCGACAGGGGAATCGATTTCGTGATGACCAACCATCTCGAACCAATGAACCGCAAGTTTGAGGAATTGGGTCTTTCGAAGTGGGATGAGTAACGAGAGATAAGGAGTATTAGGTCAATGGTGAAGTTAAATTTCACCACGCTGTATCCCAATACAGTTTTGTGTTTCGGGGGAAATGTGCACAACACGAACTTCCGAGCGATCCTCAACAACACGGCAAATGGCAAGGTAATTCCCAACAGAATATTTTCGGTATCCCTTGAACCGCAATAACGGATCGGCGCATAACGCATGAGCATTGGGCATTGACTGTAAATCAAGATAGCATTTCTCAATCTTGTCAGCCAACTCAGTTGCTGCCTACGGATTTTCCAACTCTTGAGCAATATACCGCAGTATATTAAAGAGGTCGGCGTTTACACTTGGAGATATTACGACATTAAACATTGAGTGCCGCCCTCATTTTCGACAGTGAGGACATTGCATCTAACCCAAGCCCTGCATCGATTTCATATTCAGACCGAGTAATTGCATTGTAGATTTCCTGCTTCTTTGTAAGGCGATCAAACATCTCAACGCTGATAAGAACGGATGCTCCATAGCCGTTTTTAGTCAGCACGACCGGGCCATTGGTAAGATCATTTTCTACATCGGCATACCGATTGCATAAATCGGTAACAGGTCTAATCTGTGTTGAGAACATCTTTCTACTCCTTCTTCTTAATCAGAACAACACCATTATTATATTATGATTCTATCATTGCTATTTTCATGATTAATGCAGCAGCGAAAGCAACGATTATGCTTGCAGTGAGTTGAAAAAATTTCGTCATATCTGAGATGCAGGGAATGATATGATAACGGCGTGATGAGGTGCATCATGAAAAGCGGCAAAATCAGGGGGAGGAGCGATTTATTGCTTGGTGCGACAAGAGAATTTGGATATGTAATTTGCTGTATGGCTGACTCTTCATGAAAGGGTACGCGACATTAAGTCCTATGACTTAACATCAAAAGCACAATCCCATCGGCGGCAACGTTTTGCGTCGTATCATCTCATAGTCACTTGATATTCGTTAGTAGAGATTTCGTCCGAACAGTAATCTCATAACAGGATGAGAATATTCCAAAGTGAATTCTCATTTGAGCGTTCAGCAATTTGGGACACGGCAAAACTACTGATTATTGTCGATGACATTGTGAAAAAAAATGTATTTGATATACTATGTTCCCGTAGGAGTTAGTATTTCGTGAATGAAAGGAATGTATGATGTCCCTAAAACACAATGTAGTGAAATGCAGGAGCGGTTTCTCCGTCTTTTGCTTTTTGGTTGTACTGATATGCAATCAGGTCTATGCAAAAACATGGACCTTGAAAACCGGCGGTTCGAACGCCACAGGTCTGCGGGATTGCACATGGACCGATTCGGACGGCAATACATCCACAACTCTGAATGCGGAGGACGATTACGTAGCCGAGGCTGATATTTTCGTGACATCTGTTGCTACCGATAAAACTTCGTTGAACACCTTCACCGGAAAGTCGTTGAGAATCGGTACGGTTGGAAGCGGCAAAAGGAGACAGCTCAAATGCTATGGCGGCGAAGCCTGGTTCCAGAATGATGGACTTGTGCTTGCGAACGGATATATTCTTGTGAGATATCCTAATGCGCTGAATCGTCTGTACGGCAAGATAGCCGTCACCGCAAGCGAGTCGGATCCGTTCATACTTGATTACATGGTCGATAGCGTCAATAATTTCTCTGCGGACACTATGTATTTCGACGGCCCATTGAGCGGTGACGGATATTTTCTGATCCGTCCCATCGGATACAACAATAAATCATACGGACGAATCGGCGTTCTGAATCTTTCGTTGGATGGCGGAGCATCTGGATTCACCGGCGGAATAAAGCTTGAATCCTCGCACCTTCGCATCGATCATGACTACAGCTGGAGCGGTGCGCTGTGCCGGGCGGGGCTGATTTTGCCAGCCGACAGCATGCCGGCATCGGTGGAGGTCGGCACAAACAGCATTCTTTCGGCTGCTGCAAGGCCGGGAGTGACTTCGATCAAGTCGCTTAATCTCGGTAACGAGTCCGAATTGAAGTTCAAGACGACATTGGCAGAGGCGGAGAACGGTGTCGTCTATGTGACGAATGCTTCCATCTGCGTTACGGAATCGTTTTCCTTGAGCGGAAAGATAAAGATCACGGTCGAAGAGGATGAATACGATTTCAACTCCGGCGCTCCCGCATTGAGGCTTAGTCTGCTGACTGTGCCGGGGAGTTACGATATCGCCACGGACGATTTTGAACTTTCTGAAAACTCCAGTCTGGCGCGATTTTCGAGGCTGTCGATTGCGGAGGATCGGGATGAAGGGACCAAGACCCTTGTGCTGACGCGGGATGCTGTCGTGGCGCTTTTGAAAGACGATTCGTCCAATGTCGTTCAATCTGATAAGGGTTCGGTGGCGGTGACGAACGAAAGCTACTGGTCGGATAAGGCCGTTCCGCACGACAATGCCATTTACTGCATTGACAGGAAGGTGTTCCGTACACCATGGAATCCAGATGGTTCATATCTGTTGAAAGGTACGTCATGGCTGCTGTCAGGGGCGGAGTTCTGCGTTCTGTCCTCGCTGCTTGAAGTCGAAAATCTGCTTGTGATGTCTGGGAGGGAAACGTACATATCGTGCCAGTATACGACCAGACCGACGAGATTGAAAGGCCGGGTGTTCCTGGATGATGCCGATCTTCGCCTCTGTGCTTATGCCAAGGGGCAACTTGTCATAGACGGAGAGGTCAGCGGCAGTGGAACCATCAGTTGCGAAGGAAACAACCGCGGATCGGGAAATCCCGGCGGATATTATCGGCTTACAGGTCTTAATACGAACTATTCGGGAAAAGTCAGGCTGACGATGGAACATGTCGATGGACGGTCGATTTCGTTTGAAGAAACCAAGTCCACAATGAGGTTCAATTCGCTTTATGTTTCTGATTCCCGGAATCTTGGAGGCGCCATGTCTCCTGCGGATCCCAAAGGCATAGTGGTCGAGAACATGGGCCGGATCCAGGCGATTGAGACGACGGAGTTCAATGAACCGACACGCGGATTCTACATCGGTTGGGTCGGGCGCATAGATGTGGCTCCGGGGAAGACGATGACCCTGAGAAATCCGCTTGCGGTCAACGGAACGCTCTGGAAAGAGAATGCCGGATGCCTTGCGCTCGGCAACGAGACGCTCCGCTTCGGTTCTTCCGCTCTGGACGAACTGCCGCCGCCAGATTCCACGAACCATATGTTCATGGTGGCGGGAGGAAGCGTCAAGCCTCTGACAGCGGGATGCATGGACGGGCTGGATGTCGTCATCTCGAACGATACGCGCTTCGTGTTCGACCTTTATCCTCAGGATGAGTCGCTGTGGAAATACGGAATAAGGAACGTAAAGACGGATGCCCCGTTTGCCTGCGGTGTCGGTACGGATGCGATACGGGTGGAGTTCGACGGATTGCCGCCTGCGGCAAACACGTTCACGAACGGATTGTTCACCGTCAAGAGCGAAGAAATCGCGAAAGCGCTGCTGGATAAGATCAGGTTGATCCGCCCGAAGAATCCCTGGTACGCGATCAAGATTCTGGAGCTGCCGGCGACTGATGCGGAGCATCGGACTCTTGCCGCCGAATTCCGCAAGGTGGGCATGACCATTTCGATAAGATAACATCCTGAGGGGAGTATAGATATGAATCTGTTTGTCCGGCAGATGGTTTCTGCCATGTGTCTTTCGACTGTTGCCGTCTGCATGGCTGCGGCAGATCCTTACGAGGGAGAGTATCGCCGCCCGAGCTGGCGGCTTACGCCCGAGGCGAAAGCGTTTGTCGCTGAATGCGCCAAGTCTGCCGCAGCATACCGTCCGCGATCAGAACGTACGCATCTGTTCTGCCGTACACAGCTAAAGTACGGCAATGAACGGACCGACTATCTACACAACTGGTATGAGCGTCCCCTTTATCAGGATTCCACGTTCGCGGATAAGACTCGCGGCAACGAACTCGTGAATGAGTTGTCGTGGCGGCGGCAGGTGGCGGGTATGCGCCTGACGAGGCTCGATGGATTCGCCGTGTATCTGTCCACGGCACGGAGGATCGAGATTCTCGAACGGAGCAGATTGCAGGGTGCGGAGGCCGCAGTGCTCGCGGAACTCTGTTCCGTGGATAGAGGCAAAGGAATCGGGTACTGCGTAAATCTGGCCAGACGCCTGCTTGCTGAGCCGCAGTCGTTTCGCATCGACGGCAGAGTGGTGATATCCGGCTCACCGACAGTGCGTGGGGATAATGGAGGGGGAGCAAAATTCTGGAAGGATCTGCGTGTTGCGCTTGAAAAGGAATTTGGTTCCGGCAGGTTCATTGTCATGCCTTACATGGGTTTTGTCGACGGTGCCGATCTTGACAGGCGGGAGATGCCGAGAGAAGCGCTTGTCCGATGGAGGGAGAACCTCAGATCCCTGCTCCGTAATGTAGATGGCGGCATGTATTTCCTGTCCGGCGTTTTCTGGGGGCGGAGGTACAATCCGGAATTCCATGACAATGTTGTGGTTCCGATATTGCACAGCGTGTTTGCCGAGCCGGAGTTCAAGGACAAGCGGCTTGGAATGGCGTTGACTCAGGGGCATGAGAACTGCTACAGATGGACTTATGCCATCGATTCCACCGGAACGCGCACATTGCGCGATTCCCTTGCGTCCGCTGCGCTTGTGCGCCCCGATCTGGTGATGTTCTGCGAGTGGGATGAGGAGAACGAGAATACGCATTTCCGTCCGCTCACCTCCAACGGACATGTCACGCAGCGGATAGTGCGCTACTGGGCGGATCGGAGTGCGGGGCGGCCTTTGGATGTCTTTCCGGGGGATGACGTCACCATCCCGAACATTGTTGTCAGCTACCGGAAATCCCTGATGGCGGGCGAGCCGGTCGAGGTGGAGGTGCTGAACATACCCGACGGCGCTGCTCATACGGCGGATATGACCGTGTCCTTCATGTGGCGGGATGCAGACGGAAAGGTTGTAAAGGAGTGGAAGGGGCAGGCTCTCAACTCACGCGAAATGTCGGCGGTATGGTTCAGGTGCCCGGCGTCGGAACTGGTGGAGCCGCGCGTTCTGTTCCCCGAGCTGACCGTCGCCGTCAACGGAAGCGTCAGAACCTTTGGGCGCGGCATGTGGCCGTTGAATGTCGAGGCGAACCGCAACCTTGATTTTAAGTGGGTCAAGAATGCCTTGCGTGAGATTCCGGAGAATGTGTACGGTGAACTTGTTGTCGGTGACAGACACGCCGACGGCAGCTATGATGTGAAGTGCCGCGTGAAGGGTGACGCCAGATTCCGCAGCATTGAGGTGCTTGAGAATTTCGACACCGCGTACATATACGATTCCTCAAGGCCGGAAGGCTGGAAGGGAAAGGTGCGGCTCAGGATTTCATGTGAAGGGCTCACCCCTCTTCAGAAACTGGCAAAGCTTAACGGCACAATCTCCCTTTCCGGTTCCGGCGATGCGCGTTTTATTTTCAGTCCGGGCGACACAGCCGCCATCGTCAGATCCGGCAGGAAGATCACATTTCGGGGCATGAGACTCAATGCCTGGCGCCGTACGTTTGAGGTTGAGATGCCGGAATGTTCCGTACGGGATGTGTTTTTGGATGTGGACATAGAAGGTGTCATGAAAAAGCGGATCAGAGTTTCGGATATAGTTGCGAAAGAATCGATTGCGCTTGCGGGGCCTTACGGAAAGATGTTTGTGTTCGAGCGGTTGCGCACACCTCTTTCCATCCCGGCGCCGTGCAATGTCCGAGAGGCGGAGTTCTCGTTCAATTTCAAGCCGGCAAGTCCGTTGAGTCTGCTGCGTCTGCGGGTCATAGACAAGAACTACAGGATCTGGCATGCCTCATCCGTTCCGGAGTTTGTGGAGCCGTCCGGCGAAAAGATGCCGTTTCACGTAAGCGAACGGACTTGCGATGGCGCTGTGCGCAAGATAACGCTCGACAGGTCTCGTCTTGTATGTCTTGACTATGCGTTCGATTCGTTCCGTGGCGATGCTCTCTATTCCGGCGGTTTCAATGACATGCCGCTTGTTCTTGGCGGAAACGTTTCGCTTGTGACCGGTGTCGGCCGCGGTGAAAGCGGCTATGGATGCGCACTGGAGTGGGCTTCGAATAAGCTGGCGTCATGTGATGAGTCCAGACAAATGGCACCGAAGATGTCTGCGGACGGTTCGCTGGTGTTCGAGGGATGCGCGTTCGCGAGCATGCCCCATCAGACGCTTCCTGTCCATGCCGGGTTTGAGCTTGAGATCAAGATAAAGCCGGAGAGACAGGAGAAGAAGGTGTCCGTGTTCGATTCCGGGCCGCTGGGTGTGAGTCTCACCTTGAAAGATGGAATCCCCGAAGCGTTTTTCTCTTTGGGCGGCAGAATGGTCGAACTGGGAAGGAACAGGGCGGAGGGCGACTGCGTTTTGGGGCCGGCTCTGAAATTCGGCGAATGGAATGTCCTCAAGCTCTTTTTTGATCAGAAGGTGGCATACATTGAGGTGAACGGAATGAAGGGGGATGTCAAGCCCATGAGCGGCTGGCGCTTCAATCCTCGCATAGGTGGACTTGGTACGTATGTTGAGGGGCGGGCGCCATCATCCCCAGATGGATTCTTCCATGGCGAAATCGCATCGTTCAAGGTTACTCCTCGCTGATATCTTACCTGATATGGTATAATCTGAACTTGCCACTTGGTTGAAGCCAATAAGAAAAGCCAATAAAACTAGCGCTAAATGGTTTAGAAATTCCATTGAACAAGAAAGGATACGTAGATGCAGAAGAGAAGAGATTTCTTGAAAGGATCGGCATGGATGGGTGTTGCCGCTATGGCAGCAGGGTGCACAAGCAACCCGTTCAAGTTGTTTGGCACGCGTGGTGCTCAGATGCAGGGGTTCGCCATGAAGCCGATGAAGGAAGTGCGAGTGGGGTGCGTTGGCGTAGGTGCGCGTGGTGCGGGTGCGGTGCATCGCATTTCCATGATTCCGGGAACTCGCGTTGTCGCCCTTGCAGATCTTTTCCAGGATCGCATCGACAGGCAGGTGAAGTGGCTTAAGGATTACGGCAAGCCTGCGCCGGTAAAGACGTTTGCAGGCCCGGACAGCTACAAGCGTGTCTGTGAAATGGAAGAAGTAGATGTTATCTATAGCGTGACTCCTTGGCATATGCATGCACCGATAGCGATCTACGCAATGGAACATGGCAAGGTTGCGCTCAACGAGGTTCCGGGAGCCATCAGCATCGATGAATGCTGGGAACTGGTCGAGACCAGCGAACGTACGAGGATCCCCTGCATGATGCTGGAGAACTGTTGCTACGGCGAGTATGAAATGGCCATGTTCAACATGGTCAAGCAGGGTGTGTTCGGTGACATAGTCCATGGCGAAGCCGCATATATCCATGATCAGCGCAGCTTGCAGTACAATAGCCGTTACCATACAATGGACGGACATCCCGATGCCTCTGTTGCCGGTCGCCCGGGATGGGCGCTCGACTTCTATTCCAAGCATGCGGGCAACTGGTATCCCACCCATGGTCTTGGTCCCGTGGCGAAGTACATGGATATCAACCGCGGCGATAATTTCGATTTCCTCGTATCCATGGATTCGAAGCAGGCAAACTACCATCATTACGGACGTGAGCTGTTCAACGATTGGCGCAAGGATCTCAAGGTCAAGATGGGCGACATGAATCTGTCCCTCATCCGCACAAAACTCGGCCGTACCATCCTTCTAGAACATGACGTGGCTTCGCCGCGTCCATATTCGCGCCTCAATCTCATATCCGGAACAAAGGGCATGGCTATGAGCTATCCGGAGTTCAAGGTTGCGCTCGAGGAGAAAACTGGAGATGGAGGTTCGCACAAGTACATGTCACCGGAGAAGGCCGAAGAGATTCGCCTGAAATACCGTCACCCGTTCTGGAAAGTTGTTGGCGAGGTGGCGAAGAAGGTTGGCGGACATGGTGGAATGGATTTCATCATGGATTTGCGCTGGAGTTACTGTCTCCAGAACGGTTTACCTCTCGATACTGACGTATACGATCTTGCCGCCTGGAGTTCCATGGTGGAGTTGACGGAGAATTCTGTCGATTGCGGTTCGCGCCCTGTCGATTGCGTGGATTTCACGCGTGGGGCATGGCGTACGGCAAAGCCATTCACCGTTGATGAGATCGATCTCGCAAAGCTGCCCGGCGACTTCGCGGGAAGCAAGCGTGACGATCAGGCCGACAGAAACGCCAAACAGGAAGGCCTATCCTGATTTGTCCTGCAAACCGGAAGGAGAATAAAGCGGATAGGTAAATAACGGTTGAAAAAAAAAATCATTTTAGTACAATTGGCATCTATTGAGGAAGAATGTGGTTTGCCGCAGCGGTAGGGATGTGCGTTCCTTCGCGGCGGCAAGGCAATTCAAAATCAAAAGGAGACGAGACAGATGAGGATGCTTATGATTGCGTCGCTGCTTTGTATGGCGGCGAACGTGGGCGTTGCGACGGAAGGGATAACGGTGCGTCCAAGTACGTCCGGCAGGATATGGCAGGTGTCATATGCCCCCAACGAGCCTATCAAATGGCCATGGATAAGCGATTCCACTTCGGCGCAGTTGACTGTCACCTCATACTCCGGGCGCACCAAAGTTTCAGTTTATGAGATAGTGCGAGAGGAGGACGAATACTTCGGTTCGTATCAGTTGCCGTCAAGCGACAAGGAACAGCTTTTCGATCTTGAGATAAATCTCCTTGCCGGAGAGAAGGTGCTGGAAACCCTGTCTGCGCGTGTTGTGGTGCTTCCGAAAAAGATCGATGTGCTTGTGGAAGGCTCGGATGCATGGAAGACGGTGAGAGACCGTTCGCCGCGTCCGGTTGCGTATGATGCGGCATGGCGGGATCCGGCGGCGACATCCACGTCATTCTCCGTTTCCCGCGATTCCGAAATTCAGAGTTTCGCGATGCAGGGGACTTCGGGATTCGAGCCGCTCGACATGACTACGCGTCTTGGTACGCAGGACGGTGAATTCGCCGTTGCGCTTACGTTCAACGATGACGAGGCGGCGACCTTTTCAGCCGATCTCCGTCGCGTCTTCCCCGGCCTCCAGCTTTCTATCAGGTAATCAAGGAAGGAATTAGCAGAAAATGAAAAAGATAACAGTTCTGTCCTTCGCCCTTTTCGTATCGGTATTTACTTCGTTTGCTGAAAACACTACAGCGACTACAATCGAAAATGTAGTGGTACGCCAGCGGTGGCCATGGAAAGGTGTGGTTGATATCGATTTTACTGTTCGGGGTAAGGCAACGGGTGTAAAGTTTGTTGCAAAGTACGATGGTGTTGAACCCTTTACCCTTGCTGAAAAGGATCTTTCCGGTGAATTTGCCGAGATTCTTGAGCCTGGCGTACATAGTGTGACATGGAATCCGGAGAAGGCTGGCTTGGATAAAACCGAATTGAAAAACTTCTCCGTTTTGGTAGAACCCGAAGATAAGACCTATCTCATCCTCAATCTTGTTGATGGCTCATATCGTTATGCGGCGGAGATGCCAGAAGGCGGCTGGTTTGCAGAACCGGCAAATTTTCAGACGAATATTGTGTTTCGACGTGTTCTAAAGGGAACGTTTACGATGGGTTATTCCGATGATCTCATTAAAGCTCTTGGATTTACCGACTCATACGCGTGGCCAAACAGAGCTCGTCCCATGACTTTGACATCAGATTATTATATGGCTGTGTACAAAACAACGGATGGTCAGCATTACTATGTTACGAATGCAGCAGCAGGCGTAATAAAGGATGTATCCAGCAGAAAGGCTGTATACGCACTTGCTACATATAATGACATGCGCGGATCAACAAATGAAACCGATGGTATCTGTTGGCCGGAGACGAAATATGATGTTGCGCCAAATAGTGTGATTGCGGCATTCAGGAAAGTGGTGAAGAATACATTTCCTTCAGATTGGATTATTGATTTACCTACTTCAGCCCAGTGGGTGAGAGCTGCAAGAGGAGACACGCCCGATAATCAGATCTGGAGCATAGGAGGTACAGTGGAAAGTACACAGGAGGAACTTACGAACTTTGCCAATCGTGTTGGATGCTGGATTCCCAATTCCGCCGGGTTGGGTGATACAATGCAGAAGACGCTTGGCCGATATGAACCGAATGATTGGGGATTCTATGATTTTAACGGCGCTGCTTTTGAGTGGGGCGTCGACTGGGCGGGGTGGTATGATACGGTGGTTGATCCAGTAGGTCGGGCAACCACCTCATCTAGTTCAGACAGATATAGATGTGGCGCTTACAAATCCACGAAACACCTTTGCTGGATGGCTCCAGGATATCTGCAATCTTATGCTCCTACTCAAAGCACGGGTTATCGTTTGTGCATTCATCTCAAGAGTCTGTTTAAGTGATTACATAAAGAAAGGGGATTAGAAATGAAGCATGTAATTCTTTTTGCAAGCGTTGTGTTGTCGGCAGTGACGGTATTTGCTGAGGCGACAATCAAAAATGTCGAGGTGCGTCAGCTTTGGCCTTGGAGCGGAGATGTGGATATTGCGTTCACCGTGACAGGTACGACGAACACCGCTGTAAAATTCACAGCCCAGTATGATGGGGTAGAGCCGTATGTGATTCCAGAAGGTGAGCTTTCCGGCGATTTCTTTGATGCCGCCCCCGGACTGCGTCATGTAAGGTGGAGTCCCAAGCGTGCCGGACTCGACGCAAAAACGCTTTTCAACTTGAAGATTACGGCGGAGCCGGACGATACCGACCGCACGTATCTGATTCTCAACCTCTACGACGGGTCATATCGTTACGCGGCGTCAGTGCCGGAAGGCGGTTGGCTTGCAGATCCGGCAAACTACAAAACGAACATTGTCTTCAGGCGCATACCGAAGGGGACGAAAAAACTCGGTGCACACGGATCGCCTGAAGGATTGTACAAGTTGTTTGGTTTCACAGAGTCGTATGCAAAAGAGCACACCGCTACTCTTACTTCGGACTACTATCTGAGCGTATATCCGATAACCAAGGCGCAACAGGATTATGCGGAATCTAGGGCAGAAGGCAGTTACAAGGAACCGACAACTTCATCACCGAGGGTGTGTTGTTCAAAGACATATAACGATATCAGAGGTAAGGTCGAAGAATCAATCAACTGGCCTGCTACGAAGTATGATGTTGCTCCTTCCAGCATGATTGCCAAGTATCGTTCTATCGTAAGATCCACTTTCCCTTCCGAATGGAAAGTGGATCTTCCTACATGCGTGCAATGGGAATATGCGGCGCGTGCCACGACACCGGATGGTCAGATATACAGTGTGGGTGGAGATGCTACGACTACCCCGCAAGGCATCACGAACCTTATCAACCAGATTGCAGTATGGTCGAACAACAAGAGTGAATTCAGCAGTTCAACCAGTGTCGGACAAAGAGATCCAAACGGATGGGGTTTATATGACATGATAGGGGTGTGCTTTGAGTGGGTCGCAGACTGGTATGCGAGTTCTACGGCGCCTTATTCCGGTATCAATCCTGTAGGCCCTGAAACTGGAAGTGCCCGACTCCGCAGGAGTTTCTATACAAGCGCGCCGACCGGTAGGATACTCAAACCTTTTTCCACAGCCTACTATGGGAACAAGGTTCCAGACGGTGACAATTATGGATACAGGTTGTGCATTCATCTGAAGAGCCTTTTTGAGGAATAATGGTTAAATAAGAAGAGAACAATAAGAAAATGAAAAGAAGTCTGCTATTGCTTGCATGTATTGATCTTGAAAAATGAAAGTGACGGTTGCAATTTTCAATGAAAAATGAAAGTAGCATTTGCAATTTTCAAGGTGTTTCGGTATCATAGATACCAAGAAATGCAGAGGATTTTCAGGGCTGAAGGCCTTCGCTGCAGATTACTCTGGAGCGCAAAGGATTATGCTTTACCGGGGCAAGGAGCGCCTTCTTCACAATGGAGTGCTTTGCATGCCTGGTGATGAATGTCTGAAAGCGCTGAAGCCGCAGGAATTCAATCGCAGTAAATTTTTTTGTTCCAATTGAAAGGGGATATGACAGAAATGAAAAAGAAATGGATTGCGCTTATATGCGCGGTCGGCGCATTTGCCGCAGAAGCGGCGGTGGTCAAGGAGTATCAGCGGGTTGACGGGAACGCGAACGCTCCGCTTCCAGAGAAGCTGCTCCGCTCCGATATGTTTGCTGATGCTTCGATATGGAAGGCGCCGAACAAGGATTCGAACTACAAAAGCCTGCTTGGAATCAAGTGCGAGGGAGGTGTTTTGACCGTCACAGGAACGAAGTCAACGAAGTCGAAAGATACGGCATGGAATGTCACGACGAAACCTCTTCCTTTGACTGTGAAGGGACTGGGCTACGTGTTCTCTTTCGGTGTTGAATCGTCTCCGCGTCTGAAGAACGTAGGCGGCAGCCAGCTCTATTCATGTGCAGTCCTTTGGTACGACCATGCCGGCAAAATGATTGTGCGTGATCCGTTCCCTTTGCGCACGGCGAAGGAAGGTCGCCGTCGTGTCGTGATGGTCGGCAGCGTTCCTGCGGCAGCTGAATCGTATGCGATCCAGTTCGGGTTCGACAGACCGAACCTGGTTGGCGATGAATTCGTGAAATTCGATTCGCTTGAGTTCAGCGTTATGCAGCATGAAACCGATCAGGCTTGGATGCACGTGCCGGATCCCGAGGCGCCGCGCATCAAGATTGTGAGCGAAACTCCGTTTACGGATCGTAAGGCAGACTTGAAGATTTCCGTGACTTCGAGGCGCCCTATAGATTGGGCGACACTTAAGATTGTTCTTGATGGCAAGGAGGCTACCTCTAAATTCAAGCGTGAGGGAGACATCTTGACGTATAGCCCGACGAAGAATTGGAGTCGCGGATTACATAAGGCTCTCGTATCCCTTGCTGATCCGGAAACAGGCACCGAGATTAAAGCTGAGAAGGTGTTCTATTTAGGATCCAAGAATAATACATTTCCTGGTGTGAAGCTTCGTGACGACGGCGTAACGCTCGTCGGCGGTAAACCGTTCTTCCCGATCGGACTTTATGGACTTCGTACGCTTCCGGTGAATGGAAACGATCTTGAAAAGGCTGTCCGCGATGTCGCGGAGGCCGGATTCAACTTGGTCCATTCGTATCAGGCAGGAACGAAAAAGGAGTTCCTCGATCTTGCCGAGAAGTATGGCCTCAAGACTTGGACTGGTGTGAGGATTCCTGGTACGAACTTCGTAGATACTCTGCGCAAACATCCTGCAGTTCTAGCTTGGTACGTGGGCGATGATACTGCGATGCACTACACACCTCAGCAGATTTACGATCGCGTGGATGGAGTGGAGGCGATCGATCCAAGACGCATCACGTGTCAGGCGGACGTGATGAACAGCGGCGATGCAGTGTCGAGCTATCGTCCGTTCGTGAAAGTGACTGATGTATTCATGCCCGAAATATATCCCGTGCATGGCGAGAAGCCCGAACCTCTTGAGAAGTGCGTGGCTGTTACGATTCGTGACATGAAACGCTTCAAGTCTGATGTAGCTGAAGCTAAAGATGACAAACCTCATGCAATCTGGCCGATTATCCAGTATTTCAAGGGATGGACTTCATGGATGCGTTTCCCGAACAGGGACGAGCTTTACGCGATGACGTTCGCATCGATAGCTCATGGTGCTCATGGCGTTACATGGTATACATATGGTGGAATTGTGGATCCTGCGAATAAGCGCGATAACCATGGTGTTACGGACACGCCTGAGACGTGGTGCAACATTACGAATCTTGTTGCTCGTCTCAAGGAACTTTCTCCCGTACTTGTAACGAGAACTCCGCCCCAGCCTGAGCCTGCCAAAATTCTCTCAGGTCCAGAAAAGGACATCTACGGTAACGAATCCATCTCAATGCTTCTTAAGCGTTATCGTGGAGAGACATATCTCATTGCTGTTAATGGTACGCTCAAGGAGGTTACGGCGCAGTTCAGTATCGACCAGAAGGTACGTCCATCAACGGCGCGGGTTCTTTGGGAAAACCGCACTCTTCCGGTGACAGGCGGAAGGCTCACAGATACTTTTGCTCCGTTCGCTGTGCATGTGTATAAAATCGAGGATCCGATAAACTACATCGCCCATCAGGGAGAAGAGGCGCTGGCGCCAAACCATTCCAAGGCGGCTTATAGGATTTCTGCCGAAAACAAGCTCGATTATCTGAAGCTCGATCTTCGCGAAACGAAGGATGGTCATGTTGTTCTTCAGCACGACGGAACTCTCACCGCCATCATGCGCTGGGACGCCAAGATATCCGATCTTACCCTTGCCGAGATTCGTGAAAAGGGAAGGTGCATACCGAGAGGTGGATACACGAACGAGACGATTGTTACGCTTACTGAGGCTCTTGAAATATCCAAGGGCATGCGCAAGGGAATCTGGCTCGACTTCAAGCATTACACGCCTAAGTTCGCGGAAAAGGTTTTCCGTATCGTTGATGAAGCAGGCGTACCGATGGAGCGTGTCATTGTGGCAACGTTCACGAAGGACGCCTTGCGTTGGGTGCAGAAAAACCGTCCTCAGGTGCGCCGAGTCGCACACACCTTTATCCGCAAGGTGAAGGGAGGCTTCCAGATGAATGCGGGAAATGAGCTCAAGGTGTATCCTACAACCGATGCTGTTGTGGAAGGTCTCATTTCCCATGCCAAGGATTACGGTCTTTTCGGTTTCAACGTGCCGTCCATCTTCCGCAAGGGGCGCCAGCTTTACCAAACGCCGCCGCACGTCGTGAAGAATCTGCAGAGGGCAGGATACTGGATTTCGATATGGTTCACTTATGATCCTGGAATTGCAGAATATTATCGTGAGGTTGGCGCCGATACGTTCGTGACCAACTGGAAAGAACGCACGTTCCCGGAATTTCAGCAGCACAGGGAAAGGTGGGCGCTTTTGATGCGTCTTATTGCGATGGTGCCTGAGAATATCAAGGATGCGGGGTCGAAGCGCAGGAACGAGGCACTCTATTTCGCAACATGGGAGCCGCGCCTTGCTGCCGATGTCATTATGGAAACCGGCAAGTGGCCGGCAACGCCGAAAGAAGTGATTGATATTCTCGAGACGGCAACATGGAAGATCCCCGAGCCATATGATCCGAAGAAGTAGGATGAGGTTTGAGATGGTACGTAGGTTTGTCTGTTTGTTTGTTGCTGCGCTCGGTATTGTGTCGATGTGCGCAGCTGAGGTGTATGATGTGCGTGCGTTCGGTGCAAAGGGTGACGGCGTCACGAAAGATACCGCCTCCATCCAGAAGGCGCTTGACGCTTGTGCAGGCAAAGGTGGCCGCGTTGTATTTCCTCGTGGCACGTACCTTTCCGGCTCGATATATGTCGGCAATGACACCGAACTGCATTTTCAGGAAGGCGCAGTTCTTCTTGGAAGTCCGGACCTCAACGACTACAACGGCGATAATGCGTATCCCCAGAACCACGGAAGCATCCGCGAAGGCTGGAGCGCCAAGCACCTCATTCTAGTACTTGAGAAGAAGAACGTCAAGATAACCGGCAAGGGTGTCATAGACGGAAACGGGCGCGCATTTTTCGATGAAAAGATCGCGCACCGTCACAAAAGCGGCTGGCGTCATGGCGGACGTAACGCCAAGGGTAAGAGAGCCGAACGGCGTCGTCCTGGACAGGAGATAGTGTTCATCGAGTGCGCAGACGTTGAAGTGCGCAATATCACGTTCAAGGACATGAGCTGCTGGAGCTGTCTTTTCCACGGATGTGAAAATGTCATTGTCGGTGGCGTTACGGTGCGTAATGGTTTCCTTAATCTCAACACCGATGCTTTCGACATCGACAGCTGCCGGAATGTAAGCATAGGGGATTGCGATGTGATAACCGGAGACGATGCTGTCGCCATCCGCGGAAATCCTCACCGTCTCAAGGATCCATCTAAGGTCTGTGAGAACATCAGGGTGTCGAACATTGTCTGCAAGGTTCAGGCGTCTGCTGTTCGCGTGGGGGTCGGTAATGGCACGATCCGCAACGTGCATATTTCTGACATGAAGATAAAGGAGGCCGGCACTGGGCTTAACGTGCAGTGCTGTTATGGAAATCCGAAAGGAGAAGGCAAACTTGGCGTTGACATATCTGACATTGCTTTCGAACGCATAGAGATTGACGATGTCTGTTCGCCTGTGACGGTGACAGCTGGCTCTCCCGTGTCGTCGGCTATTTTGAAGAACATCGAATTTCGGGAGATTAAATCAAAGTCGCAATTGTCGCCGTCTATCATCGGAATGGGCAAGACCCGTCCATGCAACATCGCCTTCCGCGATTGCTCGTTCACTGTGGGCTGTCCTATCTCAGGAGCGAAGCCCGAAGACAGTTTCGATCTATCCGAAGGTGGCGGAAAGGGTGCTTTTGTAATCAGAGATGTGGATGGCTTATCTTTCAAAAATACAGTAGTTGGTTTGTACTCGACAGTGAATGCCGTAGCTGCGGTCGACTGCTTGAAAAATGGTTCATTCGAAATGCGAGAGAAGGCGGCAGAGGGAACATGGAAACTTCCGAAAGGCTGGAGGTTTGAACGTGGCTTCGGACGTAACGGCAGTGGCGGGCTTGTGTTCGAGTCTTCGGAGCGTACAACCAAGGCAACGTGGGCGCAGCAGATCATTGACATAAAGCCTGGTGCCGTTTACAACTTGACCGCATGGATTGAAGGCAAGCTTGATTCCCCTAAGGGACTTTTTGCAGTCGCTCATTTCTTGGACGAGAAAGGGAAAATGGTTGGCTCAGCCCGTACCATTTCGCATGGCGCAAACAGGAAGTGGGGGATGGTTACAGCACGTACGAAGCGCCTCCCCGCGAATGCTCGCAAGGTGCGTATCTGTCTTTACGTTCCGGATGGAGCTCTTGGTCAGGCGTACTTCGATGATGTAACGTTTATTCCGTTCAAGGTAGAGCCGGTTACTGCGCTATGCACATCCTGCTACCGGAACGAGGTTGTTGCCGGGGATCCGTCCATCAAGTTTTTTGCTGGAATAGATCTCAACGATTCAAACTACACAAAGGAAAATTCCAAAGTAGTATTTTCGTTCGATGCCGCTGATGGGCGGCGTGTAAAAAGGAATGTACCTGTGCCTGACGGCGATGCCGTGAGCGTAGAGATAGATCCGAAGGAACTGAAGCTTGGTGAACAGGAGATTGCGGCAGAGATTATCCGCAACGATGGTATTGTGGCAGGACGGCGTACGCTTAAAATCACAAAGTTCGAAAAGCGTCCTGAGCGTCCGGTCTGGATCGATAATAACCGCCGCGTAATCGTGAACGGCAAGCCGTTTTTCCCGATCGCCGTGTACTGCTCACGTGCCGAATCCAATATCGTTGAAGTTGTTGGGAAATCGCCGTTCAATACCCTGATGGCGTACAGCAGGTTCGATTGGGCCATGCTCGACTGGTGCAAGGAGCACGGCTTGATGGCAAGTCTTCATGCCGGAGATCTTTCATGTACCGATAGTGGAATCGGTCGCATGGTGAATCGGTTAAAGGATCATCCTGCAATTCTCACATGGCTGATGAACGATGAGCGTCCTCTTTCGATGCTTTCGCAACTTCATTCCCGTTACCGTGCAATCCGTGAAAACGACGATGGGCATCCCCCTTGGGCTGTTCTTTATCAGGTGGATGATATGCGTGGATACGTAGGCACATGCGATGCGATAGGAAGTGATCCATATCCGATTCCGCATGCGTCGGTAAAACTTGCGCACGACTGGGCGGAGAAGACGCGTAACGCCACTTTTGGTGCAATGTCTATGTGGCAGACCGTTCAGATCTTCGATTGGGCGGCATACAAGACGAAGGCCGTCCCAGGAACGGACGTTTCGAAATATCGCGCCCCTACGCTTGCAGAGATGAAGATAATGACGTGGTTTCAGATAGCCAGCGGGGCGAATGCTTTGTTCATGTATTCGTACAACCCGCTTGTGAAGATGGACTGGCGCGATCCGTTCGAGAAGAAATGGGCTGAGGTCTGTGAATGTGTCGGTGAGGTCGCCGCCGTCTCGGATGTCATTCTTTCTGTGGAGAAGGCGCCTGTGCTCAAGAATGTTCCATCCGGGCTTTCCGTCCGTACATGGCGCAAGGACGGGAATGTGCATCTTCTTGTCTGCAATGCATCGGGCAAGAGTTTGAAGAGGAAACTGCCTCTTTCAGCTGAATTCTCCGGAAAGATGCGCACAGTGTTCGGAGGCGGAGCCGTCCGCGAAGGGGATTCGCTCTCGCTGGACTTCCCTCTGGAAGGCTACGCATTCCTTACCTTCGACCGCTGAACTGGATTTGAACGTTTTTAGGTAGGCAGGTGAAGCGGCATAACCGCACTGAAATGGCAGCGGCATTGCGTTCGCCAGCGCCGTTTCGATGAAAAAGTTGTAGTGACAAGTACCTCATGCCCGTTGTCGATGTGTTATCATACTCGCCATACGGAGTAGAAGAGGCATGGGTGATGTCAAGCATAGAGTTATCGCGCTTCTCGTGATATATCTCCCGTTCATAATGGACATGCTGATGTACACCAAGGAGACAGAGATCCTGCATCCCGTGATGACCATCCTCAAGGAGGGCGGCTGATGGCGGACGAGGGTGGCGAGAAAACCGAGATGC
>JAFXEA010000392.1 GCA_017521065.1 Kiritimatiellia bacterium
CGGCATGTTCAGGTATTCCGGTTCGGATTCCCACACCCGTCCGGTGCGCTTATCGGCGACCGAGAAGGCTGCATTCGAACTTGAAACCACTATCGCAAGTTCATCAGACTCAATCCTGTAGTCAGCCTTAACGGAGAAAAGCGGCAGGGACAAAGCCGCCGCCGCAAAGAATGTTTTGGATATCATAGTATCACCTTACCGTAACAACCGTTCCGAGACTTTTCACCTCGAGAACCACCGTACCGCCGTTTTGCGAAATCACCGCCTTGCGGGATCCTCCGTTTACAAGATTGAGCGTCCAACTCGTTTCCGAAGCGATTTCTCCGCCTTTGATCAGCGGATAGGTGCCAACCTTCATGCCATCCGCAAACGAGACATTGGCAGTACAGGCCGCCGGGAACGAAATCGCCGCCGCCCCCATGTCGACAGCGCCAGACACCGAACCGTCACCATTGACCGTGAAATCGAATGCGCTCTCACCGAATGCCGCCGCGCCGGCGAACTGCGCATCGAACTTCGGCATCTGTTCCTTCGACGCGATCGTTACCGAGCCGCTGCCTGTCAGCGTCATATTTGTCGATACTGAATATCCATCACGTGCCACTCCAAGCCACTTCCACATAAGATACGCTTCAATGGATTTACGTGCATCATCCTCAAGCACCCTATCATAAACAATAATCTCGCCCTGTACCTCTCCAGCATCTACTTTGTCTTCAATTAAATCGAGATACTTGTAATATCCGAAAGTCCCCAACGTGAAATTCCTGTTGCCTACGGCTGTGAGAAGTTCAGGACGTCCCTGAAACCCTTCAACAGCACCATCAATCTTCCGTCCGTCAAGATAAGTGGCACCTCCATCAGCAAAAATCGAAGCTGTGGTTTCCCTCCATACCGGCAATCCCGGATCCGGAGACATGCTCGGCCACTGAGTCAGGCGAGGGACAAGGTCACCTGTGCCACCCACCGCCGAAAGGAACGGAGTACCGCCGCCCTTGACGGAATCCTGAACCAGAAACACCGTCCTTGCAGAAAGCGGCACTACCGTGTTGTTAAGGGTCGGAAGCTTGTTCAACCGCATCGTACGCCCATAATTGTAACCCTTCTCATCCCAGAAATTATATGGAGAATAGTCCAGCCATTTACGGGATGGTCCAAAACCGCGCGATTCCCTGATCACTAACGGAGGGCGTCCACTGTTGTTGAGCACTGGAGCACCGTCTTCATCGCCGCGCATTCTGTCGAGAATGTAATTGACCTTCCCTGCATTGTCTGCTATCGTATCTGAAGCTTCTGGATCGAACCATGCGAGCGGAGCTGTGCCCCATACAACACTATCTCCCGGCGGCAAAGGCTCTTCCGATATGACAATCGACTTGCCATTCAGATCGACAGAACCAGAAAACGATCCAGAAACAGCAAAATCATCTTTCAGAACAACTGATCCATTTCCTGTAATACGCAGTTCTGGCAAAGAAGTGTCATCTTTGTAATCCTTGATAAGCCCCCACTTTTCAGCCAGGTACTTCTCTGCGGCGATGCGCTCTTCAGCCGTTGGAGTCGTGGAGAAGAACAACACTTCCCCGTAATTCTGGCCCTTCGTATTGCTTGTTGTACCGACCGCATTGTTGAAGCCCAAACCATGGACAACAGCGCCAGACGTATCTATCGACAGAATCTCCCAGCCACCGCTCAAACCGCGCTTGGACGGATCGACCGTTTCTCCATTGACCCAAGTTGCAATATCCCCATTTGCGAATATTGGGTTGGTGACAGGTATTCGATCATTTGTGTTACCTATTTCTCCGCCACGCTGAAAATATCCGCTTTCATTTCCAATGACAGCTTTTCCACCTCCAAACTGGCTGCCGAAAACCATTATTACAAAAGCCGGTCTGAAATATCCATAGCCTTCTGTATCGCTCTTGACAATCCTCAAACGGCGATTACCCAGTCCATCGTACACCATCGACAGAAAGCTGAGATTATTCATAGCATTGGTAACAAGAATAGGCCAGGTCGAAACCGTATCACTTTGTTTGAACAGCTTTACAGATCCTTGTCCGTCTCTTGCATCAACCATTGTTCCAACTGTTGGATACGTGGCATTTCTCACCCATAGATCGTTTGCTACTGTTATTTTATACTCATTCGTTAATGTTGCCGTTTCAAGTTTTGACGGATCTATCCAGAAAACAACCTTGTCGCGCCAATTGTGTTCAATCCTTGACACTGCAAGACTTCCACCTTCCATTCTTATGTTGCTTTTGCCTGCGTTCGCAACGGAGACCGATGCATCAACACCTTCTGGCACCGTCACTTGAACATTTTCAGGCACATTGGCATATGTGACACCATTCTTTGCAACAAGTTTATATACACCTGTCGCAGGCACATCAAAATCAAGGAAGTCCACCGATTCAGACGAAGCCGAGCGCACATACACGTTGCGCCCATTTGAACGGGTAAGAACAAACACATCAGAACGAGATGCAAAATCATCAGGAAGCGAAAGTTTGAGGGTTTCATTTCCATCGGCAACCAAAGTTTCCCCGACCGCAATAGAAGGAAACATCACTGTCGTCTTCTCATATCCGCCGCCGCTTATCGACACATTGCCTGTCTTTGATGCAATCGAAACCGTACCCGACTTCTCGCCGGGAAAGGCAAGTGAAGCAGAACCAGATTCCGGACCAACCAACGCGCCTATGGTTGTTGCATAGCCATCTTCCGCGTTGTATCCAAGCTCAACTGCACTTCCGTCACACAGCGTCATCGTAACAGCTCCGCCAAAGGAGGCGTTGCCGAACTGAAGCGTTGTATTGGGGCGTTCACACGAAACGTGTCCGGAAAAGCCGGAGGCATCAGCTACTTTTGTCCAATAACCGTCTTTTGTTTCCGTATAACGCAAAGTACCCGTGCCTGTAATCGATCCTGAGAAGGTTAGGTTGTGGCTTCTCATATTCAGCACACCACCTCCAGAAATACAAATTGGATTACGAAGGGTGTGTCCAGAATAGCCGGCTTGTTCGAAGTATTTTTCCGGCTGAGCCTTTCTGAGTATTACGACCAGCTCCGACCCCGCTCCGACGGAAACTGGAGTTGTTGTTGCAGGGAACACATCAGTTTCATATATCCACATCTGACGGTTTTCAAGCGTAAAAACACCGTCTTTTATCATGGACTCGATGATCTTGCTGTTTTTCTGGGCAACACACGGCAAAGCGTCTGCATCAAGCTTCCACGGCGTTGACACAGGCAGTTTCCACTCCAGCACATGCCCGACAAGAATAAGACCCTCCGGACTCTGATAAGCTACATTATCTGAATCACGATATTCGATATTCTCAATTCCTGCCGGCGGGGCATAGTTACCATCGACACCATTTTCATTTCCAACTCGCAATGAATCGCGCCCTTTGACAACCAACTTGCCCTTCCCTTCTACAGACGCACCGTTTTCAAGGGTAAATTCCTTGCCCTCTATAGCGGTGAGGTCAAGCGTCACGGTACCGTTCGTGGCGATGATGCCGAAACATGCGAAGCCCGAATCGGTTCCTTCTGCGTATGCGACCTTGATCGTTGCATCGCCTGCAAAATCCAATACGGTACTTTGGTTGTTGCCATACTCAACGCCACCGACGGAAAACTTTCCGTTCGAAACTCCGGACACGGAAATCTCCGTCCCGTCAGGAACCTGATATACAGCAGACTGCGCGCAAAATGCAGTTACGCACAACACACACGACACAATGATTTTAGACATACTTTCTCCTGTTTCTCGAAGACACAATCCTACGAGGAGAGAAAGATACCAAAATCATTTTTTTTTCAAGCAAAATCTTTATCTTGGCGCTTTCGGGCGAAATTCAGCATCCGAGATTTTTGCAGATTGCCTCAGCCACACCCACGCCCATGCCAATCGCCGTTCCTGTTATACGGTAGCTTGATTGCGGCATGAAGTCGCCTGATATGCAGCGCCCGGCCATGTAAAGGTTGTCAATATCCCTGGACTGGCAGGATCTGAGCGGAATCTGGTACGGCTTGATCCGTCTGGCAATTGGAGACCCAGCCGGGACCTTATTGTTCATCGCCTTTGAAACGGCATGCAGGTCAATCCCAAACGAACAGGTGCAAAGCGCATCCTCAAACTTGCGCCCGGCAAAACAGTCTTCGAGCGTCAGCGTATATTTCCCGTGGAGCCTGCGCGCCCTGCGGTGCCAGAGACGCTCCGCCGAAAAGACGATGCGCAGCCCCTTCCATGCATCCCCGCCCTTGCTGACAAGCGCGTCCGTCATATTGAATATCTCCCTGCGGGCCCGCAGCGTAGCCTCCGTGATTGCATCCGCGTCATCCACCGGAACATCGTATTCGTGATTTCCCATGAATGCGAAAAGCCCCTTGTTTATGCGGAACATGGTAGGATGTCCATACGATGGCGTAATTCCGACCTTGTTCAAAGCCGCAAGCAGCTCCAGCTTGGAATTCACGATGCGTTTTCCGTTCTCGTCAAAATTGTCCGGATGGTTGGTGAGGTAGCGCGATATGCCGCTTTCATCGGGTATCGCAAGCAGCGCGATCAGCGACGCCGGTTGCTCCGGATCTCCGGGATCATCGCCGCCGACATCGAATCCGCATCCGGAAAGCGCACCGAGATCGCCGTCACCGGTGCAATCCACAAAATACTTTGCGAGCCACGCTTCCCGGCCTTTCTTGGACTCCGTGACAACAGCCTCGATCCTCCGTCCGGAAGCATCCTTCACAACCCCGGCTACAGATGTGTGAAGACGTATCCGCATTCCGGCCTCGATGCACATTTCCTCGCACACAAGCTTCATGTATTCAGGCTCATATATCAAGCTGAAACCGTTGGCTTTGGGGCGGCGGTGCTGAATGGCGCCATACTTTTCGAGCCGTCTCTGGATCTCCTTGTCAAAATCGCTCTTGTTGATGCCGATAAAACAGGAAAGCATTCCGCTCGTCCATATGCCGCCGAGGCATCCCTGAGCCTCAAGAAGAACAACCTTCGCTCCCTTTCTCGCCGCCGTCACAGCAGCGGCAATTCCGGCAGGCCCGCCTCCGGCAACAAGCACGTCACAGCTCCCTGCGACGGGAACATCACGCGCCGACTCCTTCACTAAGGCAACATTCTTCTCTTCGCCTGCAGCGCGCCCCGCAACAACCGCAGACGATGCGGCGACTGCGCTTCCAAAGAAACTTCTTCTTGTCAACATAAGACCTCCGTTTATAATGTATTGATTACTGAATTACGATTGCCATCCTCACAAACGCTCATAATGCGGCAATCGGGAAAGCGGCACCTTCTCCAAAAGCAATGTCCGAGGACCTTCAATGACCTCACCGAGGTCGTCACGCCAGCGTCCCGCCGGCAATTCAACCGTCGCTGAATCATCCTCTTGCACAACTGGCGCCACAAGATAGCGCGAACCGAGCATAAACTGCTGCATCTTGCGGTCAAACCCCTGATGGGGGAACTGATACTCCATAGACCGGAACACAGGCTCTCCGGTTTTTGCGGCGTCCGCCGCACATTCAAGTATGTATGGGGCGAAACGGCAGTGCAATTCCGCAAACTTGCGGCAATGATCGAGATTCTCCTTTGAAAGGACCTTCCAAGGCGCAAGCGAAAACTGCATCATCGGCATCAGCGCCTGCAGCGCACACGAACGCACAAAAAGTTTCTGGTCTATCGTGAATCCGCTTGGGGGATAGCTGCCGCAGTTTCCGCCGCCTATCATATCCGCCACGGTAAATGCATAGCCGCAAAGCCCTGCGGCCTCCATTTCCGGAATGATGTCCCGCAAATCCTTCCACCTGTGCAGTTTGTCCATCAGACGCAAAACGAGCGGCTTGCCGCCGCACTTGTAACAGCTGCGGATTTCGTTGTAGGGGAACTGTGCGGCGACCCGTCCATACTCTTCTATGTAATCGACACCTGTCTGTTCCGGACGATAGAAGCGGACATCCACGTCAGGTGCGAACAAGTGCTGGTCTCCGGCGTCGAATTTCAAACCGTCTATGCCATACTTGGAGAGGAACGTCTCAAGCTCATTTACGTAATAGTCTCGACCCTTCGGGTTGGTCAGATCATACACCGCCGATATGCCGCTCCACCAGCGAACAACCGCCGCGCCCGTCCCCTTCTTCTGATGGCAGAGCAGATCAAGCGCAGCTGTCTTCTTATGGTACCGCAAACGCTTGTACTCGCGCGAATCCGGCGAAACGAAATGGGCGGTCCACACAAGCGACTTCCACCCCTTATCGCGTATTTTCGCAAACATTCGCTTCGGATCGGGAAAATCCGTATCAACAAACGAATAGCAGCCCTGATGCGGCATATAGCCGCCGTCCATCATATAGACACCGCACGGAAAACCGTTATCGGAGATCTCTTCCGTATAATCCTCAACCGTCTTCTGGGTGGTGCCGCGGATATACAGCTCTATCCAGTTGTTGAACTGCGGCTTCTCGAAAAACTCCGCCGGCGGCATACGGCCGTCGGCACGGAAGTGGCGGCTTGAAGCAGCCCGGAATGCATCGCGCAGAGTCTTGCCTGCGGAGACTGGCTTCACCTGCTCATATGACGAGATGAGAGTAAGCACATTGTTTGTGACAATGAACGAGAACGGCCGTTCGCTCCACACGTAACGTCCCGCGCTTGATACGAGAAGCGGAGCGGTTGCGCATCCGAAGTTGTCCCTTTCCAGATCAAGCGCCTTCTTCATGTTGACGTACGGCTGGTTTTCGCCGTTGGATACAAAAGCGCCTCGCCACATCTCGCCCTCAAGCAATGGATTATGGGTGGTATATTCCGCTCCTGACACAGGCAAAGCAACCCAAATGCAGACAAAAAGCATCACGCAAACACTGCATTCATGCAATCTGCCTATGATTCTCTCGGGAACTTTTCCAGATATCATCACCCCATCCTTTCTTTAGGTGGACGTAATGATACCAAAATGATTTTTTTTTTCAATACAAATATGGACGCGGGCGCGTCATCATTAAAGCACTGATTTCTCTTTCAGCTTCATTGTTTGACAACATACCAAACCGCTGAAAATTTCTCCTTATACCAAAACAAAACGGTCACTGTTCCTGAACAGAAGAAGACACTATCGGAATATAAAGCCTAAACTTTTTCGATATCATCAGGGGAGATCGATATCTCGACTGCCGCGCCAAGTATCTCGACATTGAGGCATAGTGTCGCATGGGCTCCATCGCGCTTGACGTAGCCTTCGGTTCCCCGCAGAGGACCATACTTGACGCGCACAAGATCCCCTACCTTGAACGAATGCACCGGACGCATCTCCGGCTTGGCGCGAGACGCACGGGATATCTGACGCAACTGATGAATCATCTCGCGTGGATTCGGAACCGTAATCGTATGAACAATAAGGTTCGTCTGAAGCATTCGTATGCGCTCATCAGGGAAAAGCTTCGTGAACACATATCCCGGGAAAAGCGGAAGCTCACGCTTCACCTTCCTCCGCTGCACCTTGGTTATCTTCAGATAGACAGGAAGATGATGAAAATAGCCGTAACTCCGAAGGAAGTCAACAGTCTTCTTCTCCGTTCGCGGCTTCACGTGCAACACATACCAAGTGCGACGGCCATCCGTCCCACCTGCTGCGCCTGCAACGTCTTTCCGTACATCTACCATGACAAAAAAAGAATGCGCCAGATTTCAATCCAAGCGCATCATTCAAAAATGGTGGGTGATACTGGACTCGAACCAGTGACCCCTACCGTGTGAAGGTAGTGCTCTAACCAACTGAGCTAATCACCCAAATGGAGGTGGGAAGCGGAGTTGAACCGCTGTAGACGGATTTGCAGTCCGTAACCTAACCGCTCGGCCATCCCACCTTTGAGATGCGCTCCAGTGAGCACACCTTATTTCTTTTTAGCCGCGAGAAGCCTTGCGTGCGCACGCTTGTTGCGAGCGAGACGGCGAGCTCTTTTGGCACGTGTTCTAAGTTGTTGTCCCATGGGCGTGTAATATATCAAATCGGCATTTCCGATGCAAGCGAAAAAATCAGAAAAATCAAAATTCCAAAAATCATTCTCGCGTACGGCTCTCGATATTCGGGAGACACTTGCAAAACCTCCTGCTTCCCCTTAACTGGGACAACGGGTGTCTCGCCCGTTGATATCTTGAACGGGCAGGATGCCCGTTCTCCCTGTATGATGGTTTTGAAAGTGCCTCTCGGAACTATGGTTTCTGGTAGCGGTAGCCCGCGCCACGTACCGTCATTATGCAGACTCCGTCATCGCCGAGCTTCTTGCGCAGGACAAGAATGTACTGGTCGAGCGTCCTTGTTGTGCCGCCGTAGTCATATCCCCATATCTTGTTGAACAGCATATCCCTGTCCATAAGCTCCTCCGGATGGGAAGTCAAGATGCGAAGCAGATCCACCTCCCTCAACGAAAGAGGCGTTTCTCTTCCATCTGCGCCAATCAGCATAAGCCGGTTTTCATCAACATGGAATGAAGCGACATCAAACCCTGGTTTCAGGACAGGCTTGATTTCCGGCGACGCCATCACGTTCATACGTCTGAACATTGCGTTGATCCGGGAAAGAAGCACTTCGCTGCTGAACGGTTTGGGCAGATAGTCGTCAGAACCAAGATCAAGTCCCAACGCGACATCGGTCGGAGACCCCTTCGCGGAAAGAATTATTACCGGCAGGGCTGGATCATCCCGGCGAATCTGCTTCAGCACCTGATAACCGTTCTTCTTCGGCATCATCACATCGAGAAGAAGCAGGTCCGGACGTTTCCTGCGGTACTCCGCAAGAGCCGATTCCCCATCGGAGGCAAGACGGACCGTATGCCCTTCCTCCTCAAGCAAAAGAGAAAGCGTACTTCGAATCGAACGCGTATCATCGGCAACAAGAATGTCAGCCATTTCAGGTTCCCCTTTCCGTCTCCTCTCCGCAAAGCGGCAGTTTCACCGAAAACACGCTCCCTCCACCTTCACGGGCGCGGACCGACACCGTACCGCCCATTCCGAAAACGAATCCTGAAACTATGTTCAGTCCAAGTCCTAATCCTCCAGAGCCTTCTCCCGGAGACGTCTGATAGAAGCGCTCAAAAATCCGTTTGCGTTCCTCTTCCGAAAATCCCGGTCCTCTGTCTGCTACCTCAACACATGCCGAACCGTCAGCGCCGCCCGAACACGAAACCTCCACCGTATCCTCTCCTGCATAGCGACAGGCGTTTTCGACAAGATTGACGATCACCTGCTCCGTCTTGTCCTCATCGGCCAAGGCAGGCACAGGCTCTCCATCCGCAATCTGAATCACGCAGTCCGGATGGCGTACACGGACAAGAGACACCGCACGTTCCGCCACCTCTCGAAGTCCGATTCTCTTGCTGTCAAAACTCAGCTTGCCGTTCTTCAGTCTCACCACGGTCAGCAGTTCCGCAATCATCCGGGCCATCCGTTCCGACTCGTGGCTTATTGTCGCAATTGCCTCTGCACGTCTTGCTTCATCTTTTATGCGACCATGGGCAAGAGCCGACGAAAGCGGCACGATGCTTCCGAGCGGAGTATTCAGTTCGTGGGAGACTATATCAAGGAAAGTGTTCTTGACCTCCAGATCTTCACGGGCGCGTTTTGCCGCCCTGGCAAGAAGGATCCCACCCGTGAAAAGTATGAAGAAAAGGAGTGCGACCATCGTGGCGCCAACGGCGATAAGATACAACGGAGTACGGTCATCAGGACTGAACGGCGGCATATTGCATCCTATCACAGTGTCATCATCGGAACGCGCCCAGCCGATCGTCATTCCGTTCGTGGAACTGTACACACCATACTTCCTTGCAGGGATGTTCGTTCCCCAAGGAAGCGAATCCATCTTCCATACATAATCAGCGGCACCGGTCTCACGGTAAGTCTTCAGCCGTGATGCCATACGATTTTTGATCCGCTGCTCGTACCGTTCTTGCTGCTTCTCTACATCCAAAACCTTGACTTCAGAAGCAATGCCACTGACCCCAAACAACAGGGCCGCCAGGCCGGCGGCGGTAATCAATACCGCCGGAAGCCCTATGAACAGGAAATATGTACGTATGTCCCTGTCCATAAAAATTATCCATTCGAGACACCGACAATTCCAGTCGAAAGTCCGGTGCGCAGAAACGCATAGCGACGCGTACCGTCCTCGTCCAATATTATGGCTGCGGAATCAAGGAAGCGCACCCAGTTCGAGACACACCAGTCACGCTTTGCGCCCCGCTCATGCAGAAACGCCGCGTTGTACAGGTCGTGGGTGGTGAATATGCCGAGCTTTGCGGTGAACTTCCCCAACGCCCACTCCTCCAGGGCATTTGTCGCCTCGGTGATCTGACGGAACCCGCGCTGGACTCCGGTATCAAGGTATTCAAACACCTTTTCAAAGAAGTTGCCGTCCCTGAAAAGCTCAAACACCTCATGCTGATCGGCGCAGTAGAACGTGTCGTTGCCAAGCAGGATGTCCGTAGGGATTTCCGCATCGTGAAGCCCCATGCCTTCGGCTATGCCAGACGCCGTCATGACGGTACGCCGCAGCGGACTCGACAGGAACTGAACATCTCCGGCAAATTCCTTGAGCCTTGCGCCCATCTCTCGGCTCGTGCGCAAACCTTCGGCAGTCAAGGGGAGAGACTCTCCGAACGTAGGATCCTCATTATCGATCTTGGGACGCTCCCCATGGCGCACGAAAAGCAACACCCGACTACCCTTCTTCAACTCGGCGTTCACGTCATCAAGCGTGATTTCACCAAGTGGCTGACGGCGGCAAAGCTCATCAACTTCAGTGGCATTTCCTGTAAGTTCGGCAAGGAAGCGGCGGCGGAATGCAAGGTGTCCGCGGGCCGATGCGAGATTCCTGGACGAACCAAAGTGAAGCTCGCCGCGAATCCAGCCAACCTGAATAAGCACAAAATCGGCAAGTGTCTTTATGTTCTGGTAATCTACCGGACGACCTTCGCGGATTGCGGACACAACCTCACGGTTTGGTGCCGCCATTACAGGCAGATTCCAGAACGCAGTGTTGTCGTTCCTCCAGTCGGTGTTCCCGACGCGATCCTCCAGGACGCGGAAGATGTCCAGCTTGTCCGCATCCCTTGTGCAGTGCGCGGCAGCAAACGTGAGTGGATCCAATCCATCAGGCACATCGCGTCGGTTGTGGAAAAGCACGGCGTTCAGGATCGCTTCCTTGTGCGGATGACCATCCAGCCACCCCTTTTCGCGGACAATGTCATGCGAGAACACTGCGTGATCGATGCTGTCCGAATCGCGGAACGTGTTGTACCGGCGAAGCTGCTCATAGCGTCCAGTATCGTGAAGCAACGCCGCAAGCTCGCACACTTCGGCCGTTTCAGCATCCATCCCCTCGCCTTCGA
>JAFXEA010000393.1 GCA_017521065.1 Kiritimatiellia bacterium
CTATCGACTGAAATAAGATTCAAATCAGCAAATGCAAACCGTTAACCTAAATTCGGCAGTTGAGATGCTGAGAATCGCCGTTTGAGTCAACAAAACCGGAGCTTTGCTCCGGTTTTGCGTTTCACCCAATGGTTGAAAGATTGAATGTTGATTTGGACCAATGTTTTCAATGGCGAAATGCACTTTTAGAGTTTTCAACTGCCGAATTAACGAAGTCGATCAACGTCCTGCGAAGAACTTGATGAGGCGCTGCACATGGGCGGCGCACTCGTCGATTATCGGGTCGGCAAGCTTGTCCGGCGGCACGAACGCGCCATTGAGGTCGCCGTACACCTTGAGCGTGGACTTGATGAACGTATCAAGAAACTCAGTGGCGATATTGACCTTGGCGATTCCCGATTCAATCGCACGACGGACATCCGCAAGAGGCGTGCCTGAACCGCCATGAAGCACAAGCGGAACCTCCGGTATCACATCAGCTATCGCCGCACAGCGGGGAATGTCGAGCTTGGGCTCAGCCTTGTAGTAGCCGTGCGCCGTTCCGATGGAGACTGCAAGCGCATCGACTCCTGTCTCCTTCGCAAAGGAAACGGCCTCCTCCACATCAGTCAGCGCGGTTTCATCGCCCTGGGCGACATGGCCGATCTCGCCTTCACAGGTTGCACCGAGCGCATGGGCATAGTCGGCAACGTGCTTCGTCCATTTCACGTTATCCTCGTAGGAATCGCGAGAACCGTCATACATAACGGAGGTATAGCCCCATGCGAGAGCGTCCTTGGCCTGCTTGACCGTGCTGCCGTGGTCGAGATGAAGCGCCACCGGCACTTTGCCGCGATATGCGAGCCTTTGAAGCGTCCCGCAAAGGTCGTACGCCTTCCCAGTATCGAAGAGACGCATGTAAAGCTGAATGATCACCGGCTCGTTCTCGGCCTCGGCCGCCTTGAGCACCGCTGCCGCTGTTTCGTAGTTCGTGATATTGAACGCACCGACCGCCTTTTTCGCCTTGCGAGCTTCGCAAAGCATTTCCTTCATATTTACGAGAGACATTTATTTACTCCTTTTCGAATTTCACAACTCCGCCTACTATCGTTTTCAGCGGAACAAAATCATCATCGACAAGCACCATGTCGGCAACCTGTCCCACCGCTATTTCGCCGCGGTCTGCAATCCCCATCGAGCGGCACTGGTTGAAGCCGGTCGCCTTCATGCACTCTTCGAGCGGCCAACCAGTCACTCGCACAAAGCGCCTGAAGCAGTCCGGATACAGCGCGACAGATCCGGCCACGTTCGAAACAACCGCTTTCGGATCGTACGGAACATCCGCAAGCGTCGCACGCTCCTTCTCGACTCTCACGCGCAGTCCTCCCAGGGAATAGATTCCGTCAGGTTCACCGGCTGCGCACATCGCGTCGGTTATGACCATCAGCCTGTCAGGGCCTTTAGTCTTCGCAATGAGAGCAATCATCGGATCGGAAAGATGCACGCCATCCGTTATGATCTCGACATACACGTCATCGGCAAGAAGTCCGCCAGTCACCATCGTCGGACGCAGATGGTGTATCGGCATCATCGCATTGCAGAAATGCGTAAGGTGCGTCATGCCGGATGCCCGTGCGCGTTCGAACGTCGCATAGTCGGCGGAGGAATGTCCGCCGGACGCCACTATCCCTTCTGCGACGAGTTCCTTTATGCAATCCTCAGCCCCTTCGAGCTCCGGCGCGAGGGAAACCTTCTTTACCGGAGAAACGGCGTTCAGCCTCTTGACGAACTGAGCGTCAGGATTCTTGAGATATGCAGGATTCTGTGCGCCAGCCATGTCGCCGTTGAAGAACGGGCCTTCAAGATGCACACCAAGGCACGTCGCACCTTCACCACTTGCCTTGTAACGTTCAGTGCAACGGCACATCTCGGCTAGCTCTTCCTCAGGACGGGTAAGTCCGGTAGCAAGAAAGGATGTGACGCCGTCCGCAAGCTTCCCGGTACCGATCTTGGAGAACGCCTCATCTGTAGCGTCGCAGAAATCAGCTCCTCCGCGTCCATGGGAATGGATGTCAACAAAGCCAGGAAGAAGCGTAAGCCCTGATGCATCAACGACCCTGTCTCCGGCGGCAGGCTGCACATCTGCTCCGACAGCGACAATGCGCCCAGCCTCCACGCGAACGGCTGTGACTCCGAGATCGCGTCCCGGAGTCACAACCCTTGCACCAGAAATAAAAAGCATTGTTACTTAACCAAGTGAAGTTCGATGCCCATGTTGCGGCAGAGATCCGCAAGCTCGTCGGCATGATCGCCGTACATGAGAGCGTAGTGGTGCTCCCAGCCGTTCTCGATCACTTCCTTGCGGACAGCATCGCATCCGGCGTCGAACTTGACCTTGAGCGGATTGCCGCGCACGAAGAGATCGGTATCGAGACCTTCACCAGTGCAGACGAGCATGCGATAGCCGTCTCCATCACGCTTCTCGCCGAGACGGGCGAGCGTGACGCGGCCGGGCTTGAGCGGAAACTCGTCGGTGACGCCCTTCACGCCGCCGCCTTCGATCGTTGCGGAGCAGCGGAGCTCAGGTTTGAAGCCGGGCTTGCAGATGGCGCACGGAGCGGCGCCGCAATGCCAGGTGACGCCGTAGTCGCCTTCGCATACGATGAGGTCGCAGAAGAACGGCTTGTCGCCGGAAAGCTCCTGTCCGATGCGCATCATCACAGCTCCATAGACATCGCCCTCACAGGCGCAGAGATGACCGTGGTTCGTGAGATGCCCCATCGTGGAGCACACTGCAATACCGTAGAACTCGTCAAGGATTACCTCGGGCCAGCAGCGCATTGCGAGGGTATCGACCATGAATTTCTTCTTTGTCTTGACGATTGCGCCATAGAGTCGAGCCGCCTTCTCGAACTGATCACCCTTAGGACCGTCGCTCGCATGGCACGGAGCGTCCTCGAGGATCTCCTTCTTCGCCTGCTCAAGCTCTGCATCGGAAAGGTTCTTTGCAGCAGTGAACACCTCATGCTCGGTGATGAGCTTCACCTCGGGACCGATCTTGCTGCGCAGAAGCATCTCCGAGCAGCAGCTCGTGTAGAAACCGGGAACGCGGCCGCCGATGAGACCGACGCGCATGCGTCCGAGCGTCTTCATCGTACGGGCGACGTTCAGCGCCTTGGTGAGCTGATCGGCCGCCTCCGCCGAGCCGGGTTCTGCATGGACGTGGAAGTACGGAATATGGAGACGGTACATGTGGTGGGCGTTCATGTTCGCCGCGCAGAAGGAGTTGTTCTGCAGACGTCCGCCGGCCGGATCGGGTTCCTTCATCGACCAGAGAATCACAGGCACGCCAAGACGCTGCGCGAACATCGGAGGGACGACACCAAGCGAGAACGTCATGAAGTGCGTGATGAGAACGTCCGGACGGTCCTTCTCAAACTGCTCGAGAAGCTCGATCGCCTCGTCTTCGAGCGTAAGCATATGATCAGGGCCGATGACTTCCACATTCGGGAGCGACTTGAGGAACGCCACTGCGTTTTCGCGGGCGGCCTCAAGCGTGTCGTTCGTCCAGTTCACCTTGCTGAGCGGCAGATAGCCAATCTTGAATTTTGCGGACATCTTCATTTCTCCTTTTGTTTGGTTAGAGTTTAAATAATTGCTGGAAATCACATAACTGCACGAAGCTTCGCATATCCCTCGGCAAGTGTTTTGCCGGGATATGTGCGCCAATATGCAGGATTGAACAGCTCGATCGAAAGCCAGGGATCTGCGCCGACGGCATCAAGATCCGAAAGGATCTTTCTCCACGGAGCATTTCCATCACCAGGCCACACGCGATCAGGATCCTTGAGCTGTTCACGGTACGGGTAGGACGGATAGTCGTTTACGTGAAGGACAGGCAGAAGCTTTGCAGAAAGCTTCCTGTATGCATCGAAACTGCCGCCGCCACGGTACGTGTGATACACGTCTGCAAGGATGGCGGCGTCGTCGCGTCCCGTAAGCCGCACGACCTCAAGCGCATCTTCGAGACGGAAGAGGTTCACGGAATGCCCCCAATATTCGAGCAACGGGCGCACACCCATCTTCTTCCCAAGATCAAGTACGGTGACATAGCGCTCGGCAATCGCTTCAAGCGGCAGATTCGGGGAGCCCGGCTTCTGCATGCCGAACATAGATGCGGCAATGCACGGGCAACCGATCTCGGCAAGCAGTGCCATATCCTGCTTCGTCTCCTCAAGCCCGGCCGCACGTTTTTTCGGATCAGGGTTCACCCATTGACCGAACGCTATGCCGTTTATGAAAGAAACGCCGCTGTCCCGTGCTATTCTGCACACATCACCAATGGTTCCGTCTGCCTTGGCAGCACGGATGTCCTTCATCCATGGCTCATATCCCTTGAATCCGGAAAGAGCCACCGCCTTCATCTGATCGAGAAGCGCAAGATTGTATCCGCGCAACGTGGAGGCATTCATCGCAAACTTGCCGGTCTTTGTACCACGCAATCCGGCACATCCCGCCAATGCGGCCAATGCGCCAATTCCAATAAAATCCTTTCGTGTGCAAGACATGTCAGCAATCTCCATCACTTTAGCGGTGCGCAGTTCACACCCATTGAAATGAGACGCTTCCGCTCAATCGCGGCGCGGCGCTCAAAATCCGCAAAATCACGCTTTGTGGGAGCTGTCCACAATATCTCTGACATCGCGAACGCACGTGGCCACATGCGCCAGCCAAGGTCGAACCGGTTCCAGAGGTATTCGCCCCACATGCAGCACTGTCCGCCAAGGACACGTGAACGCGCAGATTCGGGAACGCCAGCCGCAGGATCGAACATATACGCCTTTTCAAGGGAGAGAGTCGGCCCGGACCTCAGAAAAGGATCGTCATCAAGCCCCTGAAGATAGCTGTAGTACGTAAGATTATGGGGTGACATGACCATGTCATGCCCCTTCACAGCGCCCTGAGCGCCGGAAACATGGGCCGTTCCCGCGCCCTCCTTCGCGGCTACGCGCCAACTCTGTCCAATTGCAGACTTCGGAACGTCACCATTGAGAATCTCATCCCACCCCATGATGCGACGCCCCTTCTTCGCAAGATGCTTCGCCATGTGACGCGTAATCCAGATCTGAAGTTCGCTAGCCTTGGAAAGACCTTCCTTTTTCATGCGGGCCTGACATTTCAGACACTTCTCCCAGTTGATGGTCGGACATTCATCTCCGCCGATGTGGATTATCGGGGACGGGAAGAGTTCACATACATAGTCAAGAACATCCTCAAGGAAGCGGATTGTCTCATCGTTGCCCATGCAGAACACGTCACGGTGGATGCCCCAATCATCGGCGGCAGAGCCCGCCTTGATGCGTTCGGGAAAGCACGAGAGAGCCGGATATGCGCCAAGCGCCGCCCGGGCGTGTCCGGGAAGCTCGATCTCCGGAACAACACGGATATGACGCTCCGCCGCGTAGTCGAGAATCTCCTTTACATCCTTGGCTGTGTAGAAGAACGGACCATAGACCTCGGTGGTCATTTCCGTGCTCCAGTACTTCCTAGCGCCATCAGCATCCTTGCCCCTCCTGAGCACGGCACCATGCGCAGGCGAACGAAGACGCACCGAACCGCATCTGGCGAGATTCGGATACTGCGGAATGTCAAGACGCCACCCCTGATCTTCGGTGAGATGCCAGTGGAACACGTTCATCTTGTACATTGCCATTAAATCGAGAAGCTTGCGCACTGTCTCCTTGCCGAAGAAATGGCGGCCTTCGTCCAGCAGGACGCCGCGCCATCCGTATGCGGGAGAATCCTTTATCTCAACGCACGGATAGCGCCAACCTTTCTTCGTCTTCTGCGCAAGCTGAAGGAGCGTCTGGCGAGCATAGAATGCGCCTGCCTTGTCGGAGGATCGTACGCTTATGCCATCCTTCGCCACGGTAAGTTCATAGCCTTCCTTCGGGATAGAATCATCTGTCGAGAAAGCGATAGGCACGGTGGTGAAGTCCTTGTCGGACTCGAAGAAACCGGCGTTCTCCTTGATTTCGCGCGGCGCGGGAATCAACGACACCGCCGCAGAAACGGATGCGACAGCGCAGAGCGCAATGCCCAGCGCAATAACCTTCATTTGGTTAATTTTCATAATTCCAATCTATCCTTTCCCACAACAATCTCATAGGGAGATGATGGATGATGAAAGAAATGCTTTTCCTTGACATGAATGCATCCAATGATATCAAACCGGAGATTTCGAGTCAATTGGATAATCCGACATTGGACATTGTCAGGATTCCGCAGCTCCTCATTCCAC
>JAFXEA010000394.1 GCA_017521065.1 Kiritimatiellia bacterium
ATCGCGCCAATGTACTCGAAGTACAACTACACCAACCTCGTCTACCCGCACCTCGCAGGCGAGTGCGAGCTCGGTGACTTCTCGAAGCTCGCGTGCCAGGCGGGTCCGCTCTTCACCGCAGTGCGCGAGGACGATGCCGACGGATCCTACCGAGGGTTCTACGCGCAGGTCCAGTACACAATCCACCCCGACAAGTTGTTTGGCGCCGACATCCTGAGGGGAGGCGAGCTGTCATTCCAGGTCGAGTGCTTCGACAAGGGAAACTACTTCAGGGACCACAACGACCACACGGCGATATTCGGACGCATCGAGCTCGTCTGGAAATTTTAACGCGATCCTCACACGATTCCAACGAGGAACAAACATCATCGCTGGCGGAAACCTCCGCATTGCTCATTTGCGGTCGGCCAATGTCTCGGCCATGTTGATGTAGCAGGACCGGATGCGTTCGTAGGCGTTCAGGATGTCAAGCTCGGCGAGAACGCGCACCGGCGAATCCGGATCGTCGGAGCCGACGCGAGAGAGCTGCTTCCCCCTGGCGTCGTGGATGCATCCGCCAATGTCATGCGAATTCGCCTGAAGCGCGGCGAGGTCGAACATCGGGCGTGGAGACTTGATGAGCCCTGACACCGTTTGCGCAAACTCAAAGACGGTTTCATGGACGCCCAGCAATGTTTGGCAAGACTGTGCGGAGAAGTTCTGTCCGCCTTTCCTGAGCCGCCACGTCGCTTTCAGGATCGTGGCCGCCTCGTCCGAGACGGACTCCAGCTCGTCCGAAAGCCGCAGAAGCCGCCGGACCCTGTCGGACACCTCGGTCGGTGCGCGTTTGACCATGATCCTGCCAAGAAACTCCGTGATCTCCCGCTGGACGTTGTCCAAAACCTCCTCGCGATGCAGGATATGCTTTTCTGCGGAATTGGTTGCCTCGCCCGTAAGCACATCCTTGACACCCGCCAGTAGCTCAATGTCGCTGTCCCGCATGAACCCGACTTCAAGAAGCGCCTGGTCGCAGGCGATGACGGGCGAGATGTACGAGGACAACCTGAGCGCACTCAAATGCGGTTTTTCAGCAGGCAGTGCTTTTATGATGCGAGAGACGAAACGCGCGAACTGTCGCGAGAACGGCAGGAAGAACATCGTCGTTATGACATTGAAGATCGTATGAACCGCAGCCATTGGCGCGGCAATGTACGGATACGTCGTCACGCCGTGCGCTGTCACGGCTTCCGCGTAGCGGGGGAAGAATGACGTCGCCATCGGAAGGATCACGGGGATGAAGAACGGAATAAGCAGGACCGTGCCCGCGACGTTGAAGAGCGTATGTGCAAGCGCCGTCTGCCGCGCCTCGGCGGAGCTGTTGAACGCGGCAAGCCACGCTGTCATCGTCGTTCCGATGTTCATCCCGAACACAGTGGCGGATGCCGCCTCGAAACTCAAAAGCCCCTGCTGTGCGAGAGTCATGGCAATCGCTGTAGTAGCCGCGGAGGACTGCACGACTGCGGTAAAGGCGAGCGAAACGAGGACGCATTTTGCAAGTCCCCAAGCCGTTGTCGCATCAAGGGATCTGAACGCGTCAACCACCGCCGGCATGGTTCGGACAGGTTCCATTCCCTCTTTCATACAGTAGAGCCCTATGAAGATGCAGCCGAGCCCCATGAAGGCGAGACCGATATTGTGAAGCCGTTCGTTGTGCTGGAAGAAGTAGAAGAAGTAGAGCGCCGCACCCACGAGAACGGCACACAGTCCGAGCATCTCCACGTCTGGCGCGAACGCAATGAGCCATGCCGTGGCCGTGGTTCCGATGTTCGAGCCTATGATGACATTGATCGCCTGTGACAGGTTCATGAGCCCAGACGAGACGAATCCGACTACCATGACCGTGATGATCGAGGACGACTGGACAATAACGGTTGAAATGACGCCTGTGCCCACTCCCGCCAGGCGGTGTGTCGTCGCAAGTGACATGAAGCGCCTGAGGCCCGATCCGCTGACGGCCTGCAATCCTTCCGAAAGATGCTTCATGCCTAATAGGAACAAGCCCAACCCACCGCTGACGGTTATCAATATTGAAAACACCTGACTCATTGTCTTCCCTCTGCCTAGATTCTAGATGACAAGTGTGAACGTCGCGCCTTCGCCAGGTTTGGACGAAACCGTCGCCTGACCACCATGCAGCTGCACGATGTGTTTTACGATGGCGAGTCCAAGTCCCGTGCCGCCAAGGGCACTGCTGCGGTCCTTGTCAACCCGATAGAACCGCTCGAAAAGACGCGGCTGGCAGTCCTCTGGGATTCCGATTCCGTGGTCGATGACGCTGATTGCCGCTTTGCCGTCGGCTGTCCGCTCAACGCTGATCTCGACCTCTGTCGAGCCGCTGTAACGTAATGCGTTTTGGATGAGGTTGGCGATGGCTGATTCAACCAGCCGCGCGTCGCACGGACGGACAAGTTCATCCGTCTCTTGCATCTTGCGAACGAATGAGAGGGCGACGCCCGCCTTCTTGGCCGACGGGCGGGCAAGGTTGACCGCAGTCTGCGCGATGTCCGCGACTGCGCATGGTGCGAATGCCGCGTCATGTTCCGCCTCGGCCTTTTCGAGCCTGGCCAGCGCGAGGATGTCATCCACGAGCGCGACGAGTCGTGAAGAGTGATTCTTGATGACGTTCTGAAGTTCGGCGCGGTCCGCGCTGTCAAGCTGCGCCGTATCGTCAGCGAGCATTTCCGTAGCGCCGAGAATGCCGGTCACCGGGGTTCTGATCTCGTGCGTGACATTTGATATGAAATTTGTGCGGAAGCGCTCGAGCTTGCGCATCTCCTCCATCATCTTGTCCTGAAGGTCGCGTTCGGCGGAGAGACGCGAAAGACGTCGTTCGTAGCGCCGCGTGAAGAAGAACAGCGCGGCGACGATCAAGGCACCCGTTCCGACGGCTGCGATAAGCCCGCGAACCGCGTCCGCCTTGGCATCGGTCACTGACTGGTACGGAAC
>JAFXEA010000395.1 GCA_017521065.1 Kiritimatiellia bacterium
CTTCTACAACCTACATAAACACTATATACATAAACCAATCACTTACAATATCAACACGATAGCGAGACGACACCTTACTTTCGAGCCGGACCGCATACCCTACAGTGCCACCGACCTCCTCGCCAAACTTCGATGCGATGTACGCCGCCGCGCCCCTGGCGGCAAGGCGACGAGGTTCAAGCATGAGAATCTTCTTTCCAGCAAGCCACGGCGCATCAAGAAGCGCCGGCGGCACACAGGTGGTCTTGCCGCTGCCAGGCGGCGCACGAAGCACCACATCACGGTTCGCAGCCAACGATGCAGCAACCGCCGATATCACCTCTTCTACAGGGAATCTTTTCTCAGACATTACTACCAATCTCTAAATCAAATGCAACCGCGAAACATCCAATTGCCAGTGAAGCGACATTTCTTTTGCATTGCCATCACTCAAAGACGAATGTCTGACCGGGGACAGGGGCGGTTGCCTTGGGCGCACCATATTCGAGCAGAAGCTCGCGCATCGCCTCAACCTTCTCAGGTTCACCGTGTATCGCGAAGGCATGCTTTACCTTCTTGCCGACCTTCCTGTACCAGTCCATGAGACCGTTGCGGTCCGCGTGTGCGGAGAGTGCGTTGATCGTCTCCACCCGCGCATTCAGCTCAAGCTCTTCGCCTAGTATGCGGATCGGGTTGCGCTCCTCCACGATGCGGCGTCCAAGCGTGTTCTCCGCCTGGAAGCCGACAATGAGGATGATGTTCCACGGATCAGTGACGATCTGCTTCAGGTGATGGACCACGCGACCACCTTCGCACATGCCTGAGGCCGCGATTATGATCATGGGGCCGGGCTTGTCGTTAAGCGACATGGACTCCTCCGGCGTGGAGATGAAATGCATCCCCTCCACATGAAGAGGACTGCGTCCCTGCTTGATCATCTCAAGGGCCTCTTCGTTGTAGCAGCCGATATGGTTTCCGTAAATCTTCGTAGCCTTCTGGGAAAGCGGAGAATCGATGTATATCGGGATCTTCGGCAGCTTGCCCTCCATCGCAAGACGGTTCAGGTAGTAGATGATCTGCTGGGTGCGCCCCACCGAGAACGCCGGGATGAGAAGCTTCGCATTGTGGCGGTCTATCTTTTTTACAAGCATCTCCAGCTTGTCCTGCACAGACCCTGCAGTGGGATGAAGCCTGTCGGCGTATGTGGACTCAATCAGCAGGATGTCCGCCCCTTCCGGATATTCGTAGTGACGAAGAATCGGCTGGTTGGGCTGCCCAAGGTCACCCGAAAAAAGTATCCTGTGGTTGTGACCCTTGCCGCCGGTGACGTCTAGCTGAACAAGCGCAGAACCGAGGATGTGTCCGGCATTGTAGAATGTGAGAGTCAGTCCCGGTGCGATGACGGTGGGCGTGTGCAGATGGACCGGCGTCATCAACTGCATCAGACGGTCAACATCCTCCTCGTTGTAAAGCTCCTCGAAAAGCCTCTTGCCCTGGGCACGGCGCTTCTTGTTCACGTATTCGATATCGCGCCGCTGCAGGAAGCAGGAATCACGCAAAAGCACATCGCAGAGATCTACAGTCTGGCTACGAGCGAATACGCGGCCCTTGAAGCCATGCTTCACCAGCTGCGGAAGGTTGCCGGAATGGTCGATGTGAGCGTGGGAGAGAATCACAAAATCGATGGTCTTCGCATCGACAGCGAGATTGCGGTTTTTCTCGAACGCCTCCTTGCGGTGGCCCTGATAAAGACCGCAATCCAAAAGGATCCTCTTTCCACAGGCTTCAATAAGGTGCATGGAGCCGGTCGTAGTACGAGCAGCGCCAAGAAAAGTGATTTTCATATGTTCTCCTCCTTGTCTTTGACTTTGTCTTTGCTTACAATTATACCAAATCTATCTTCTTTTTATTCGTAGCGAAGGCAATCTATCGGATTCAGCTTGGACGCCCTGTAGGCAGGATAGAACCCGAAGAAGAGTCCGACAAACGAAGAGAACAGGAACGCTCCAAGCGCACTGCTCCATTCAATCAGTATCGGCCAGTTCTGAAGTTCGCCTATGAGCCTTGCGCCGCCGACACCTACCGCTACGCCGATCGCGCCGCCTACCGTCGAAAGGACTATCGCCTCAAGGATGAACTGCCCGAGAATGTTCACGGGCGTCGCGCCGATGGCCATTCTGAGGCCGATCTCCTTGATTCTCTCCGTCACCGACACAAGCATGATGTTCATGATGCCGATGCCGCCGACAAGAAGCGAAATCGCCGCCACAGCAGTAAGAAGGATGGTCATGAGGCTTGATACCGACCCGATGGTGTTCATGATCTCGGTCGTGTCGCGGGTCTCGAAATCGTCATCCTGATAGTCGGCAAGACGGTGCCTTTGGCGCAGAAGTGCTGTTATCTCGCGCTTCGCCTCGGCAAGGTCGTCCATGGAATGGAGCGACAGATTCATCATGTTGATGGACTTGAACGTCGAACGCTGAAGGACTCGTCCCACCGTGGTGTATGGAGCCATGACGGTATCGTCCTGATCCTGCCCCCATCCGTTGGCGCCCTTGGATTCAAGGACTCCGACGACCTTGAACGGCATATCCCTCAGACGGATAGTGCGCCCGATCGCATCGTCCTCGCCAAAAAGGTTGTTCTTCACCGTGGTGCCGATTACGCACACGCGTTGATATCCGCGCTCCTCGTCCTCGGAGAAGAACCGCCCTTCCCCGACATTCCAGTTGCGGATGCTCGGCATGTCGGTGGAGACGCCGCTCACGCGGCTCTGCCAGTTCCTTCCCTGATGGATTATCTGGCACGTCACGTTGACGGTCGGGGAAACGGCGGATACGAGATGCGAAAGCTCGCGCTTGATCGCCTGCGCATCACCGGCAGTCATCGTCTGGCCCTGCCCCATTCCGACGGACACGGCATCGCGGCTCCGTCGCTCAGGAAACACCATCACAAGGTTGTTTCCCATGGACGAGATCTCCTTGACCATCATCGTGGATGCACCCTTGCCGATGGC
>JAFXEA010000396.1 GCA_017521065.1 Kiritimatiellia bacterium
GACATCATATCCGTACCTTTGCCATGTGTGCTGAATATACACAGAATCGTTCAGACCATACCTGGCCGCCATGTCGATGGAATCCGATTCTCGCGCATACAATCCGCTCCAGTCATCCAGACACATTCTCCCCGCAAGTTTTGACCATCCAGGAGAAGCCCTGTATCCGCTTACGGCAGCAAACCTTCTTGCTGCATCAAATGCGCCGAAAGCACTCGGAACGAAATAAAATACAGTATCATTATGCGAAACGATTCCGGCGTAACGATTCACTCCATCAACCTCAAAGGAATCAGGGGAAGAATCAACAGCCATCACCACTGACAATCCATTGTCATAATCAATACCGGCATGGCGAGTGGAAAGCCCGAACGCCCCCGCCTTAAGTGTAAATTTACAAGGCTTCTCCCATACATATCCGAATCCGCCATACACACGTGAAATCGTCTCTGACGCTGCCCCTGGCGCTAAATGAGTGAACCGAGGAGAGCCATCAGCCATTCTCTTGGCCCTCCTTCCGCTCCATTTTACCTTAAGCGCCCCTCGCTCGGCTGAAACGGATACGTCCGCCCACGGGATTTCTGCCTCAGATTTCACCCGGGCTCCATCAACGAAGCATTCGAATCCTTTGATTGACACGGTGCGTGAACCGTCGGTAAAGGCAAACACGCCATCCAGAACGCCTCCCGGCCCCGGTGCAAAACCCGCACCATAAGAAGAACCGCCATCCTGCAGCAGAAAGCTCCCTTCATCGTTTCCGGTCTTGTTCATAAGCGCCGCGCACGCACGGCGTTCCGCCAAACGCCGCGTCTCTTCATCCACGGCAGGATACATTTTGGAGACGTGCGCACCGCGCAGCTTTTCGGGATATGGAGCAAACGCCCGGTTTTCCGTGACAGCCTTCACAACCGCCGTCACTTGGACCGGAGGCTTTCCATCAGACGGACGGAACTGCGCATGCACAGGATACAGCGCGGGGAGTACGCATTGCCTGGGGAGAGCTGAAAAGTAAAAGACATTGCTCTCTCCAGGTCTCAACGAAACCTTGATCCCTTCCTGCGGCGAGATGAGCCAATCCCGATCCATGGAGACATTCAGCGCCCCGTCAAGACCATATGTCGCCACATCCCTAACAACAATCGGTATATTGACGGAAGTAGAGGCATCGACTTCATGACAGCGTAGAGCCTGCACCCCCTTGTCGGTAGAGCGCCGGGGGGACTGGCCGAAACCGTCTATCCGAAGTCCAACAGCCCCTTGCACAACCTCAGGACGCGGAAATGCATCCGTCCGGACAAAGACCATGAGCGACAGTGCCACCGGTACGGCAATGCGCAGAGTGGAAAGCGATGTCTTCACCTAATCAAAACCCTCATGCCTGCATCGTTCTCTATGCCGATTATGTCTGCGTAACCTTCTCCGGAATAAGCAAACACAAGACTGTTTTCGGGAAGATCATCGGCAAACCGCACCGGAAACACCCCATCAGATGCAGATGCGGTTCCGAGAAGAACGCCATTATAGCTCACCGAGACACTCCCACTCCCCGTGACACGAACCGATACCGACCGATGTCGTTTCCCGGCAGAGGAAGACACGGTCCACAGCACATTGAGCGATGACCCCGAATCCAGCCTCACACATCCATCGGATGATTCGACAACGGTCGGCGATGCGAACTCGACCGAGAAACCACGCGCACCGATATCATCGGAGAACCGCCCTCGCCAATCGGCCTCCAACGCACCGATATCCAGTTTTGCGCTATAGATGCGTTGACATCCCGAAATATCTGTGTCTGAGACATATGAGGACAGCGATGCGTCACCAGCATCAACGGCGACATTCGAACCGATCTTCGGCCGCCCGTCACCATCGACAGCAAGCATTGACAATGTGGCCAGCACCGTACCGGGAGCCTCGGCCAATGCGGCAGCCGTATGCGAAACAAGCGAATTGCTGTTCAATGCACAGTTCTTGATGTTTTCCACCTTTACATTTGCCGCATAGAATGAACCCCTGACCAGAGTGTTGACGACCACTGAATCCTGTGAAGCGCCTGTGCTCAGCGCATCAAGAATCGTGCACCCGTCTATGCGCGACCAATTTGATATGCCGGCGCTCACAAACCAACTCGGATGAACGTTGTTCCTGGAGATCGATCCGTAGCAGGCGCAGTCGCTGGCGGCGCTGCCAAAGTAAAACGAATAATTGTCCACCAGTTCACATCTGAGCACATTGACGAATATCACACCGCCGCCTCGATATGCGGCACAGTTCGTTATAAGGCAGTCTTCGACCCAAGCCGAAGTTCCAGACCTTGCATACACACCGCCACCTGTCGTATCGGCGCTGTCATGGCTAATCGTACCTCCTCCCACCTTAACCCGCGTGAAGCCATCCGTAAGCGTAAAACCCTTGACCTTGGAACTCTGGTTCAGATACACACACCTCATAGCATCCGCACCCATTCCTCGCACACTCCATCCAGTGGTGGTAGGCTCATCCTTAATCGTTGCGGCGCGCCCCTTGATGACAGTCACAGAATTACCGTCAAC
>JAFXEA010000397.1 GCA_017521065.1 Kiritimatiellia bacterium
CTCAACAACCTGCTCCATTGTGCGCTCGGCGTCGTTTCCGAGAGCAGTACGGGTGGTACCGCCATCAATGCCCTTGAGTTCGAGGGAGTTGACAGCATACACCGGACGCCATGCAGCGTTGACATCAGCAATCATGCCCTCGCGGGTGGCGTTGCGCTCCTTGTCGAGAATCACTTCACGACGGCGCTGGATGCGCTGACGGAGAGCGAGAGCCTCGCTGTTGTACGGATCGAAGCGGATGACGAGTTCGCACTCTTCAAGAGCCTTGTCGAGATCGGCAACTGCGAGGTACTGAGCACTGCGACGGAGACGACGACGGATGGAATCGCGGTCTGCCTTATAATCCTTGTCATTGCGACGGTGGGCAATCTCGGTCACGTCCTTTTCGACAGCAGAGGTTGGGTCACCTTCGATTGCCTCAATGAGGGTCTGCGCACGAGGATGGCGAAGAGACTTCGCGTCAGTCGCATACTGCATCGCCAACTCGCGATTACCTTCACGGAGAGCCTGACGACCGGCCTGATAGCGAGCCTCCGCCATGCCCTGAGCGCATTCATAACGGAACTCAACCGTATCCGCACGGTCATTGAGATGCTTCAGCGCAAGCGAATACTTCCTGTAGGCAAGATCCCAGTCACGCACTGACATGGCCTGACGCGCCTCAGTGAGTTCACGGGCCGCCTGCACATCCATGGCTTCACGACGGAGCGATTCCGCAGCCATGAGATCACTGACGAGAGCCGCGTTGGGATCCGCAGGAAGAGCAGGCTTGACAGCTGCCTTAGGTGCTTCCTGCGCAGGAGCCTGAGCAACAGGCTTTGCCGCAACAGGTGCAGCCTCGGCAGCCACCACTGGAGCAGCCTCAGCCTTGGGAGCCTCTGCAACAGGAGCAGGTTCGGCTGCGACAGGAGCGGCTTCCGCCTTGGGTGCCTCGACAGGCTTCACTTCTTCCAACACAGGGACTGCCTCAGCCGACTTTACCGCTTCAACGGCAGGCTTAGGCGCGGCCTCTTCTGCCGGCTTGGCGACGGCCGAAGCCGCCTTCTTCTTGCCATCCGACTCAAGGTCGCTAAGCAGACTATCGAGGTCGTCCTGTGCGAACGACACCATTGCGCCGGCGGCCACCGCGCATGCAAAACCAGAGACAAAAGCCCGTTTCATAATTCTCATTTCTTCTACTCCTTAAAAAGGCAATGGGGAATGATACAAAATTCCGTCCATCAAATCAAGCATTCTTTCTTTATTGTTTTTTTCCGCTGTTCGTGATGACGGATTCGATCTTCGTCAAACCGTCCGCAACTTTCACTTCCGGAGACTTGACGTCACCGCCAAAAGACACAATTTGATATTCACGCGAGAACAGCTTTATCTTGTCTCCCGTCTTGACGGTGAACTTCTTCTCCGTTCCGCGACGGAACACAAGTTCAACCTGACATTCGATCGGAACCTTGCGCTCGTTGAGATGTGCAACAACCTTCTTGCCGTCGGCCTTGCGCACCAGTTCGACAATCGAGACCTCGACCTTGCGCTTCATCTTGCCCTTGGTGCCGGGCACTACGCGCTCTTCTGTCTTCTTCGTATGCTTCACAACGGAGAAACCAGTCTTGCCAATCTCTTCACCCTTGAGAACACTGTAAACCATGGGCTGGCCATAGGCATTCTTCTTCGTGAAGTCACGGAAGCCGAAACGGAATCCGCCGGGGATCGGGCTGACCTGCGCAAGATAGAACGGGAGAACCGTCTGCTGCATCTCGCCGACGACAAAAAGCGACTCGAGATAGTCAGGATGCGAATTCGGATCCGTGGGATCGGAGATTCCGCCCTTGGATGCAAACTCGTACTCCTCGCCGTCGGTGAAACCATCCTTGTCGGAATCGGCATCAGGATTCTTCACGACATCCACACCATAGCGGGCGGACCACTCGCGCATCTTCTTGACGCCTTCTTCCTCCTTGGTGATTCCCGTATCCTGAACCGCCAGGCAATACGGACACTCCTTCACGTCAATCGGCACCGGACGTCCGCAACCTTTCACAGGCTTGCCGTCCGCGCCGACAGCATCCTTCTCGGCCTTGCACACGATGCGCGTACCGCTCGCAAGGAAGCTTGCCTTCTGAGAATCAATCTCCATCATGGACGGCGGAGCCTTTGCTGTACGGAGAACGGAATTGAAGATGGTCATGTCCGCAGGAGCCACACCCTCATGGGCTGGCTTTGCATTCTTAAGCCGCATTTCGCAACGCATAGTGCCATCTTCAGGCGACACTCCAAGACGGCCTGCAAGCACGGCAAGAGAGGCTATCAGAACGGCAATGCCGCCACCCATGGCGAGCCAATCCCAATGCGCCTTGAAAAAGTTCTCCTTGGAAGCCATTATCTTCTCCCCTTCTTTTTCTTCTTGGATTTAGAACTGTCCTCCGTTTCCGGCGGAGTGCGGAAATCATAGACCTTCACAGTCATGGACACGTCGAACACCGCGTTTGCAGAAGGATTCGTGACCACACGGTTTTCCTTGCGGCTATCATCGACTTTCTCCTCCTCGACAGCTGCACCACGGCGGCCGCGGCGGCCCCTGCGGCCGCCAGAAGCCTCATCCTTCTTGCCGTCGGATGCAAGGCGCGGAGTAATCGAATCGCCCGTCTCCCTGAACGAGAAGCCTTCAATGGAGATGAAGCGCGTTGAAGCCGCAAGTGCATTGACCGTCTTCACGATTCCGGCAGGACGCGAAGCGAACGTCACCTTGTAGTCGAAGTGGCGGGCGCACTCGGTATCTTCCGGGTTCTGCGGTACGCAGACGAGCGACTTGACTTCCATCACCCCAGCCTCGGCGAGCATTTCGGCAAAGCTCTCGATAAAGTCGAGCTGCGCGGCAAGAACCGGGATCTCGGTGGCCTGCGGCAACGCATCCGCCTCGCCCAGAAACTTGTCGAAGCCGAAATAGAACGTCGGCTGCGAAAGCTTGCCTGAAACCTCACCGTTGAGAGCCTGAAGACGGCGAACCGTGGATTGGAGCCGCTGCTTGAACACAGGAGGTGTCTCCACAGGGATGTCCTTGTCGCCACGCTGCGCAAGCGAGAAGGCGGTGTCATACCAGATGCTCCACGCCATCTCATTGGACTTCACGCTTTCGATGGATGCAGAGGACGGGAACACCGGAGCGTTGTTGAACCGGTTGAACGCCGAGTTCTCCTCCTCTAGAGTGGCTTCAGCCTCGGTGCGCGACGACGATGCATCATACGCCAAATAACCAAGACCGCCCGCAAGGACCACCCACAGTCCAAGCGATACGTAGCCTATCATCTTTATCTTTTCGGGATTCATCTGCGCTTCCCTTTCGCATTGCGCTTTTTGGACGGCTTCTTCGCCTCAGGATTGGCGGAGGCCGGGGCTGCGAACGAAAGCTCGATGACGAACTCCGAAAGCACGCCTTTCATGTTTACATCCTTCTGCGAAACGATCTTGACAGATTCAGGAACGACGGTCGGCTTAGTCTTGAGAGACGACGCGACAATCTCCTCGGCTGTCATTTTCTTGCCCGCATTCTGCTTGCTATGCTCCTTCTCGAACCCGGAGAGCGCATCACGCCAGCCGCGCACAGTCACACGCGTCAGGGGCAATGCATCCTCTTCTTCCGCCTTCACGGGAACAGCATCCCAGGCGGTAATCCACATTCCCGGCAGAAGCGAACGGCGAACGGTTGCGAGATTGCGAAGTACGCTGAAACGTGAAGACATAAGTTTCTGGAACGCATCGCATTTCTCCAGCTCGGCCTGGGCCTTCTTCTGCTCCGCCTTGAGCTTCGTCTCGAGCTGGCGCAAGGAGTTGTTCTTCTGCTGCACGGCCTCGGTCTCTGCGACCGCGACATCCTTGAGACGGTTTTCGCCAACGATGAAGAGCCCCAAAGCAGCGAGTACCGCAACGGCAGCAACTGCGAGGAACGGAATGCGCTTGATAGCCTTGGCCTGCTCGACGAGAGCGGGAGGCATCAGGTTTATGGTAAGCGTCGCACCGTCTGTCGCACGAAGCGCAAGACCGGCAGATTCAGCAAGAGTGAACGCATCAGTCTCAAGGGCGGTCTGGTCAATCTTCGGACCGAACTCCACGCCCCCGAACGGATTGAGGAAATCCACATCGATCTTGAGCGTCTCATGGAAGAATTCGTCAATCTGCGGAAGAACCGCGCTTCCGCCCGTGAGGAACATGCGCGACGGAGCCGAGCCGCCCTGCTGCGAACGGTAGAAGTTGATGGAACGCAGGATTTCAGCATGCAGACGGGTCAGGACCGTACGTACAATCTTCGAGACCCTGTCGGATATCTCGTCGGCATCCTCAGTGACGCCTCCGAGAGCCACATAGCCGCGCTCCTTCTTGAGAATCTCCGCCTCCTCCATCGAACAGCCGAACGACTGGGCAATCTCCTTGGTGATGGCGTTTCCGGCAACAGGGATGGAACGGAGATAGATCTTCTCGTTCTCAACAAGCACAAGCGAGGTGGTTTTGGCGCCGATGTCCAGAACGACCGTACCGCCAGAAAGACCAGGGTACGAACGCTTGAGAGCGTTCAGCACGGCCATCGGCCCAACATCCACAACAACAGGGGTAAAGCCCGCAGCCGCAACGGCATCCGTAACCTTGGTGACCTGCTCGAGCTTCGCCGCAACGATCATCGCCGCGGTGTCGCCCTCGGCCGTCTGCCCGAGGAACTGGTGGTCACAGACGATCTCATCCACCGGGAACGGAACTTCCTGCTCCACCTCGTACTGCACCAGCTCCTCAAGCTTGTCAGCCGGAACGGTGGGGAACTTGGTGAAACGCGGGAACACCATCTGCCCGTTAAGCGCGAGGGCAAGAGGACCGGGCTTGATTCCGGCGGACTGAGCAAGCCCACGAAGAGCGGGAACAAGAACCGCCTCGGCGGATCCTTCCGCATCCCAGTCAAGCCCGACAAGCTCTGTCGAGCCGTATGCCGTAAGGGTAAGCCCCTGCTTACCCTTCACGGCATACTCGGCAAGCACCGCACGGGATGCGCCTATGTTCAATGTTACGATTTTAGACATAAATTTGCCTGTATATGTTTCAGATTACTGATGCACCATCTCGTAGTCATCCGGATTTACGAGCGCGAAAATGGTCTTCGAGCGGTCGACAAGTCCCTGACGGCGGGTTATGAGAGCGGTGCCGCTCTTGTCCTTTGCGGAAAACACGCCATCGTTCTCCCACCAGTTCTCAGGCATCTTGAGGTTGGAGGCGCCCTCATCCTGTCCATCAAGGATATCGCCCTCCTTGTTGGTGATGCGAACGGAAATCACAACAGGCTCACCGTAGCGCTCAAGGATGCTTGGAGGAAGCACAACACTCGCGCCATGTGCGCCCTTCGGGATGTTCATGTAGCGCACGGTCGTTGTATAGTACGAATAGCGCGAAACGGGTTCCTTATCCTTGGAAGGCTTGTCTCGCTGCTTGGCGTTCTTGGAATCAAGAAGGATGTGCCACGCAACGGTAAGCTCATCCTGCCAATCGGCTGCCGTCTGATACTCAAGCTCGGGAACGATCCACTGGCGCGGCTTGCGCGAAACCTTGAGGTTAGTGCTGCCGTTTGCCGAAGGAGCGGACTGAAGGCACACCGATCCGAGCTGCGCCTTGCGCGAAATCAAGACTCGAGCATCCTTGCCCTTTGCAACAGCAGCACCACCATCTGCTCCGACCGCGCCACGGCGCGTCGTGCTGCGACGGCTCTGCGCATCAGCCGCAATTGCAGCAAGCGCCATAAACGTTACAATCAGAAGTTTGCTCATAGTCATTCTCCTTTCGGTTGAAATTTCCTTTAATTGTATCAAATCACCTTCATTTTTGGAAGGTCTTGGATATCCACCAATCCAATCACCCTGCCAGATGCATCCACGACCGGAAGATCGTCGATGCGCATCTCCTCAAACACCTTCACAATCTCCGCTGCGTATGCCGATACGGTGATTGACCTCGGTGATGCCGTCATGTACTGGGATACCGGCGCTGAAAGAATGGACGATTGATCACCCGAAGACGACACAAGCCTGCGAAAATCGCCATCGGTGAACACGCCCTGCAGCATACCATCGCCATCCGCAACGACAGCACATCCGGACTTCGCCTTCGTCATCGCCATCAGGGATTCAAGAACCGTAGCATCAGGAGCAACCTTCGCAAAGCCGTCATCCTTGCGCATCACGTCGGAAACCTTGAGCGTAAGGGCGCGTCCAATCGCACCGGCAGGATGGTTGCCAGCGTATTCTTCAACCGTAAACTTGCGTACCTCAATCATCGTCATGGCGAGAGCATCGCCCATCACCATCGTGGAGGTGGCAGAATTCGTAGGCGCCATGCCGAACGGACACGCCTCCGCGCCGCAGGGGACGGTAAGCGTTACATCGCTCATCTTCGCAAGGGCGGAATCAGGATTGCCGGTAATTGCAACGATCTTGAGCCCATGACGGCGGATTGCAGGAACAAGCTTCACGAGTTCGTCGGATTCACCAGAGAACGAAAGCGCGATGAGCATGTCGCGAGGGGCCGTCATGCCGAGATCGCCATGCATCGCCTGAACAGGGTTGAGCACGATGGAGCGCGTTCCGGTGGAAGCGAATACCGCGCTCATCTTTTCCGCAACGTGGAGGCTTTTGCCTACACCTGAAACGACAATGAGACCACCTGCATCAAGCGTTTCCGCCATCAGTCCGACGGTGCGCACGAAAGCATCGCCGAGGGAATCACGAACCTTTTCAAGTCCGCCGATCTCCACGTCGAACACGCGCCTTGCGCAAGCCAGTATGTCGTTTTTGTCTGTCATTAAATTAGTTCAGTCCAAGCCAGCTCTGGATCACCGGGGCATAACGAATCACCGCCGGAGCGAACACGATTGCGACCATGCTCATGAGCTTGATGAGAATGTTGAGGGAGGGACCGCACGTATCCTTGCACGGATCGCCGACGGTATCGCCGATGACCGCAGCTCCATGGACAGGATTCTTCGAGCCGTCCGCAAGCTTCTTGCCGCCGTGTGCGCCCTTTTCAATGAACTTCTTTGCGTTGTCCCACGCACCACCCGCATTGTTGAGCATCGTCGCGAGAACGAATCCGCACACCATGCCGCCAGCGAGAAGGCCAAGAACGCCGGGAATTCCGAGCACAAGACCCGTAACAACCGGAACGATGACGGCAAGAAGAGACGGAACGATCATCTCGCGCTGAGCGCCGGCGGTGGAGATTGCGACGCAGCGGGCGTAGTCAGGCGTACCCTTGCCTTCCATGATTCCGGGAATCTCGCGGAACTGGCGGCGCACCTCCTCGACCATCGATCCGGCGGCGCGTCCCACGGCCTTCATCGTCATGGCGCAGAACACGTAAGCCATCATCGCGCCGATGAAGAGTCCGCAGAGAAGAAGCGGATTCATGACAGTCAAATCGAAGTTTGACATGAACTTGTCCAAAGGCTGAGAGATGATGTCCGCACCCTTCAAGCCCATGAACTCACCATCTCCGGCGAACTTCACGATCCAAAGCTTCGCCTCTTCAAGATAGGAGGCGAGAAGCGCAAGAGCCGTGAGGGCGGCGGAACCGATAGCGAATCCCTTGCCCGTTGCGGCGGTTGTGTTGCCGAGGGAGTCAAGAGCGTCAGTACGCTGACGCACCTCAGCAGGAAGAGCGCTCATCTCGGCGTTGCCGCCCGCGTTGTCGGCGATGGGACCATACGCGTCAGTCGCAAGCGTAATGCCAAGAGTGGAGAGCATACCGACTGCGGCAAAGCCGATTCCGTAAAGGCCTGCAGTGAAGTTCTCGAAGCCGCCGGCGAAACCGAAAGCACAGAGAATTCCTACACAGATCGTGATTACGGGAACTCCAGCCGAATACATACCCGTGGCAAGACCGTCGATGATTGTCGTGGCCGGGCCCATCACCGCCTGACCTGCAATCCCCTGTGTGGGACCATAGTCATCGGAAGTGTAGTATTCCGTAGCCTGACCGATTACAACACCAGATACAAGACCGGCAACAACTGCGCCAAATATGCCCCAGGAGATGAAACCCATGAAATGAAGCCCAACGAGAGCCATAAGAATCAGAACGCTACTGCCGAGCGTACCGGTGAGAAGCGAACGGAGCAGCTCTTTTTGCGTTGCGTTGTCGTTCTTGCAGTGTACCATGAGCATGCCGACCACGGAAAGGACCGTCCCGATACCGGCAACGATCATCGGAGATGTAACCTGTTTCAAGACGTCCGCACCGCCGAGCGATGCGCCAAGCGCAGCCGTAGCGAGGATTGAGCCACAGTAGGACTCGTAGAGGTCCGCACCCATGCCGGCAACGTCGACGACGTTGTCACCCACATTGTCCGCAATGGTTGCGGGGTTGCGCGGATCGTCCTCGGGGATTCCAGCTTCAACCTTACCGACAAGATCCGCGCCAACGTCTGCCGCCTTCGTGTAAATTCCGCCGCCGACGCGTGCGAAAAGAGCCTGCATGGAAGCACCCATGCCGAAGGTAAGCATCGTTGTTGTGATGTGCGTCATTTTCGCCGCGAGGGTGCAGCCCGGCTCGACAAGCTGAAGACCGAAAACCGAAAGGCCAGAAGCCATGTTGGCGTCAGTGTAGATTAACTTATCAAGGATCCAATACCACACACAGATGTCAAGAAGTCCAAGTCCGACAACGACAAGCCCCATCACCGCACCGGACCTGAATGCAACCTGAAGTCCGCGGTTGAGAGAACTGCGGCAGGCCTGCGCCGTGCGGGAGGAAGCGTGGGTGGCCGTCTTCATTCCGATGTAGCCGCACAATCCGGAGAAGAATCCACCGGTCAGGAAGGCCACCGGCACAAATGGATTCTGCACACCAAGGAACGCCAACACCGTGAATACCACGAATAAAAGCACAAACACAATGGACACGATCTTGTACTGACGGAACAGATACGCCATCGCGCCTTCGCGGACATAGCCCGCTATCTCCTGCATACGGTCATTGCCCGCATCGGACTTTTTCATTGACCGGAAGAAAACCAGCGCTACAGCAAGCGCAACAAGAGATGCAAACGGAGCTATGTACCAAAGATTCATATTGGATGATGCGTAATGGGTAATGTGCGATGTTTTTTTTCGGGAGGGGCAGCGTCCCCGCTGCCCTTCTGCCTTTGCCTTGTGCTACTTCGAGACGGACTGGAGAAGTGTTACGCAGACAGTGCCGACGATATCCTCGGCGGAGCATCCGCGGGAAAGATCGTTCATCGCCTTTGCGAGGCCCTGAAGGTTGGGACCAATCGCCGCCGCGCCGCCAAGACGCTGTGCGATCTTGTATCCGATGTTTCCGGCCTGAAGGTCGGGGAAGATGAACACGTTCGCATTCCCCTGCACCGCACCGTTCGGGTTCTTGAGCTGTCCGACGGACGGAACAATGGCGGCGTCAAACTGCATCTCGCCATCCATCTTGATGCCAGCCTCCTCAAACTTCGGCTTGGCAAGTTCAACAGCCTTCTGCACCTTCTCGACGAGCGGACCGCCTGCGCTGCCCTTCGTGGAGAACGAAAGATACGCAACACGAGGTTCACAACCTGTGAGGTCACGATAGGTCTGGGCCGTTGCAAGACCGATATCGACAAGCTGCTCAGCCGTGGGATCGGGGATGACGGCGCAATCGCCGAACGCAAGAACCGTGTCACCCGAAGGTGTCGGCTCCTTGAGATCCATGATGAAGCAGGAGGATGCTGTCTTAACACCGGGCTGGGTGCCAAGCGTATGGAACGCAGCGCGGAGCATATCGCCAGTGGAGGCGATGGAACCGGCAACGAGTCCGTTCACGCGGCCAAGCTTGACCATCATTCCGCCGAAATATATGCGCTTCGCGCGGAGAGTGTTCTGGGCCGCCGCAAGATCGATTATCTTCTGCTTCTCTGCGGGCTTCTTCAACTCCTTGGCGTTCCAGGCCTCAAGATAGGCGTTCTCAAGCTCGGCATCGCCCTGCGTATAGTCGATTACCTTGATGCCGCGATCCGAAAGCTTCATGCCGGCTTTCTCTTCTGCGGCAGCAATCTCGTCGGCAGTACCGAGAACGATAGGCGTGCAGATCTTGCGGTCGACACATGCGCATGCCGCCGTGATTACACGGGCATCCATGCCTTCAGGAAGAACAACGGTTCCGTTCAACGCGGAAGCCTTTTCTACGATTTTATCTATTGCGCTCATTGTTTTTAGATATGAGAGATGAGATATGGGTAATGGGAAGTGGGTTAGGGGATGAATTGAGGATTCGCATTCATAAACGCACAAATCATAAACTCATATCTCATTACTCATCTCCCATTACTTATTACTTTGCCTTCAAAACCCGGACGGTGTCGCGGGCGATCATAAGCTCCTCATTCGTGGGAATTACGACAACAGGAATCTTGGAATCCTTTGTGGAGATCACGCCAAGCTCACCGCGAAGCTTGTTGTTCGCAGCCTTATCAAGCTTGATGCCAAGAGCACCGAGACGCTTCACGATCTGGGCGCGTCCTTCAGCGGAATTCTCACCGATGCCACCAGTCATGACGATTGCGTCAGCTCCGCCGATCAGCGTGTTGTACCCACCCACATAGAGAGCGCAGCGGTGACCGAACATCTCAAGCGCGGTGATGGAGGCAATATCGCCCTTATCCGCCTTTGCGCACATATCGCGGCAGTCACCGCCTTCGCATCCGGTGAGAGCCTGAAAACCGCTCTTCTTGTTGAGAAGCGTATCCATCTCGTCCGGAGTATATCCCTTCTCCTTCATGATGGCGAGGACGGCAGCAGCATCCTTTGCACGCTTTTCATCCAGCTTGGCAGCCAGCTCGGGATCGGAGACCGCCAGGATCTGCATGGCAAGCAGCGCTGCGTTGGCACCGCCATTAATGGCCACAGTAGCCACAGGAATGCCGGTGGGCATCTGGACCGTGGA
>JAFXEA010000398.1 GCA_017521065.1 Kiritimatiellia bacterium
AATAAAAGGGAATTTATAATAGGAGTGTGCCAATGAAAAAGAAAGCCAACAATATGGTGATCGCCCAGTCGGGTGGTCCTTCCATGGTCATCAATGCTTCGCTCGTCGGGGCCGTGCTTGCCGCAAAGAAGGCAGGAGCCAAGATCGGCAAGATACTTGGGGCGCGCCATGGCATTCAGGGCATTCTTGGCCGCGACTATATCGACTTGCGCAAACCGACGGCGAAGAAGCTTGAGGCCATTGCTCTCACTCCATCCTCTGCGCTTGGAAGCTGCCGCATGAAGCCGACTGCGGATGATTGCCGGAAAATATTCGAGGAGTTCAAGCGTCTGGATGTCGGCTTCTTCTTCTACATCGGCGGCAACGATTCTGCCGATGCCGCACGAATCATAGGCGAGGAGGCTGAGAAGGACAGCTATCCGCTCGTTGTCTATCACATTCCAAAGACGATCGACAACGATCTGCGCAGTTGCGATCATACGCCCGGATTCGCTTCGGCGGCACGCTTTGTGGCTTGTGCAATCAAGGGCGATGATCTCGACAACCGCGCTCTCGGCGGGGTGAAGATCGATGTCATCATGGGCCGTGACGCAGGCTTTCTGACTGCCGCTTCCGCACTTGCCCGCACGAACAAGGACGATGGTCCCCACTTGATCTATCTTCCGGAGCGTCCGTTCTCTCTTGATGGATTCGTAAAGGACGTTCAGGCGGCGATGAAAAAGTTCGGTCGTTGTGTCGTAGCGGTGTCGGAGGGCATCCGCGACGAAAAGGGCGAGTCTATCGGTGCGCGCTTTGCCGGCGGCGAAAAGGATTCACACGGCAACGTTCAGATGTCCGGAACCGGAGCCTTGGGCGACTATCTTGCGAAGTATCTCAAGGAGAAGGCCGCGGTCAAGCGCGTCCGTGCCGACACGTTCGGCTATCTCCAGAGAAGCTTCCCGGGCGTAGCCAGCGAGGTGGATGTCGAAGAGGCCGGCATGGCCGGTTATGCGGCTGTCCAGGCCGCGCTTCTGGCGGCAAAGGGCATTGACGGTGTTCCGGTGAAGGGCACGATCGGTATCGGCCGTGCCAAGGGCAAGACGTATAAACCTGAGTTTACTGCGCTTCCTGCCCAGGCGGCGGCGAAGTTTACCCGTTCAGTTCCGGACAAGTATATCTCCAAAAACGGACATGATGTCACCAAGGCGTTCATCGAATACGTGAAGCCGCTTGTCGGAGATCTCCCGCACTGCGAGATTTTCTGATCGCGGATCTAGATTCGATATGTTTCGCAGATTGTCCATAAATTTCTGGAAGTTCTTCCTTTCCGGCAACGGGATGACGATCCGGACAGGACGCTATTTCGGCCGGGCGGCGGCTCTTGGTGCGATGGTCGGGCTGGTTACGGTGGCTTTTCACCGGATGATCGAGTTCTTCCACGATTTCGTAGGCCTTGAAAGGATTGGACAGTCAAACCGGTGGGTGTTGCTTTTTCTTCCTGCCATTGGTGCAATCGGCGGTTCGCTGATAATCAAGCGTTTTTCGTCCTTGCGCCATGCTCGAGGGACTGATTCCGCCGTGTATGCATACCACCATTCGGATGGAGTGATTCCTCCTGCTGTAGTTCCCGTGAAGTCGGTAGCGTCCGTAATAACGGTGGAGAGCGGTGGTTCTGCGGGCTATGAGGGACCGATTACGCTGATTGGGGCCGCATGCGGTTCGTTTTTGGCGTCTGTGCTGCATCTGGATGGACGTGCAAGACGTATCTTGATGGCGGCGGGTCTCGCCGCAGGCATCAGTGCCCTTTTCCGTGCTCCTCTTGCCGGAGCGATATTTGCGGCGGAGATATTCTATTCCTCAAGCGACTTGGAATATGACGTGATTCTTCCGTCGTTTGTGGCGAGCGCCGTATCATATACCGTGTTCGCGTGTTTCGTTGGGTGGCAGCCGCTGTTCGCGATGCCGGACTATTCCTTCGAGAACGGAATGCGTCTTTTCCCGTACATAGCGCTTGCTTTTGCGGTGACGCTAGGGGCGAGGTTCTACATTACGTTCTTCCGGACGACTGAGGCGTTCTTTACTCGCATGGAAATGCCGGCTTGGGGCAAGGTGGCAATCGGTGGATTGGTGACCGGTGTGATAGGATTCTTCCTCCCGGACGTGATGGGTCCGGGTTATGCGGTCATTCAACGTACGTTTTCCACTCCGGATGCGACCGCCATATCTGAAACGGTAACCCGCCACTGGCCTTTGCATGGGTTTCTGCTGTTCTTCTTCCTGAAAACAATCGCAACGGCATGTACTGTCGGCTCAGGTGGTTCAGGCGGCGTTTTCGCCCCTGCGCTCGTATGCGGCGGTGCGCTTGGTGCGGCGGTGGGAATCGGTTTCGAGGCAGTGCTTCCGAGCAGTGTGGGGATACATCCCGCATCGTTTGCACTCGTGGGGATGGCGGGATTTGTCGCGGCGGCGGTGAGGTGTCCGCTGACGGCAATCGTGATGGTGGCTGAGATATCGGGCAATCATGCGTTGCTGCTTCCCACGATGTGGGTGTGCGGAATCGCGTTCTGGCTGAACAACGGCTGGTCGCTCTACCGCAGCCAGGTGCATGACCGCGATTCCTCCCCGATATATTCGTGATTGTTGCGGTGCTGTGTGTGTCGGTCAATGCATAATGTCCCCTTCGTCTCACTTTCTGCTTGCTTGGCATTCCCGGAAATGTGGATGTTGCGGTCTTGTTTACATTGGAGTGCAATGACAGATTTTCCACAGAAGTCGTCTCCGCTTGATTTAGTTGCCGTAAGGGAATATAATACGCGTCTTGTTTTTTGGAGGTTCAAATGGCTAAGCCGAACATAGAAGAAGATTGCTGCAAAGGATGCGGACGCTGCGTGGCGGCGTGTCCAAAAAAATGTCTGGAAATGGCGGTAGACCGTCTCAATGCTGCCGGGCTCAAGCCCGTTGCGTACAAGGGCGAGGGGTGCATCGGCTGC
>JAFXEA010000399.1 GCA_017521065.1 Kiritimatiellia bacterium
ACATCTCCATACGATTTTCCATACCCTGGCAGAACAGGAACTCCTGCAAGCGCGATTTCGTAAAGCGACTCTGCGGAAGCTCTTGTAGCATCCATGAATCCAGCCGGAAGAGCATCGGAATTGTGTTTCCTAAATCCCTCAAGAAATGAACGTTCTGTAGCAAGCGGCCTCAATAGGTTTTCCGCATACCATTCATCCGTTTCATAGCGCGTATCCATGATGAGAATATGGTTTGGACTAATTCTCACGCATATACACAAAATAGCATTAACTTACATAATACCCTTTATCCACCCTAAATTATTACCCTTTTCAGGGTTTATCCCCGATCAAGTCCCCAATCAAGTCCTGTACTCCCTAAGCACTTTTCCTGTACTCCCTAGCGGGTTTCCCTGTATTCCCAAATGAAAGGGCCTGTACGGGCAACGCACCTCAGCATCAATGCCGACCTACCCTTTCCACCGCTCTCGCACATTCCTCCAATGCAATGCGCTACATCCCCGCCGTTCCCGATATCAGGATGAAGGGCGTCAGCGGGAAGAAGCGCTCTGCATGAAGGTGTGGACGGCAAACCGTCCACCACGGAACACATGAGACGGCGGCTTGCCGTTCTCCACTTCTCCACCTCGCGGATGTTTGCGCCCCATGTGCGGCGGCAAAACGCCCCGTGACGAATTTAAAACGCCCCATGTCCAAAAGGCATGGGCCGCATGACCAAAACAAAACGCCCCATGACGAAACGACATGGATCGCACGAGTAAAACTCAATGCAATTTTCCCCGTTTCCGTGGGGACAAGACCCCGCAAAAAGCGAGAGAATGTTCAATTAATCAAATATCTACCTTCTCTTTTTAACTTATCTCACTCTCTCAAAGGGTGTGTCCCCACGAAATTCCTACCGACCCCGTCAAGACAGGATCATCCTCTTTTGCATTGCCGTGCGCAACGCGGGTGGGATGGGGCGCCGGCATACCGCGACAACTGGCATCTTGGGCGTTGCCGCTGAAGAGAACATTGTTTGGACCGGTTCTCAACTCCATTTGCGCAAGGCATTGCCCAATGGCCGTCAGCCGCACATTGGCGAAGAGGCGTCTGCGTCCGGAAACGTACGCATGCCCCCGGACACGGAAGGTCGGACGCAATCGGCGGTCACTTCATGGCGGACTCGATCAAATCCGCCATCCCGTTGCGCCACGAATAGAGTTCGGAAGGATCATCGTTGAAGCAGCTAAGCGACTTGACGAGCGACGGAGGGACCGCCACGAGCTCGCGCGCTCGGCGAGCCCATGCATCCTCCTTGCCGTGGGTCGCAATCATGTCCTTGAGGATCTTCACATACGAGTAGTCCTCCAGTCCGTCGCGAAAATTTTCAAGGCGCACCGTCGGAAGCGGAATCCCATCCGGGCCGACACCGGTCAGGCAGCCTTCACCATTGAATCCGAAGCAGCTTGCCGCCACCCAGTCCGTAAACGGACTGTTGCCTATGGTGCGAGGGGAAAGCCACTTCGACATCTGCCAATAGAGGAATCCGTCAGCCTTGTGGTACACAGACTGGGCCCCCACCAGAGAACGCGCATCGATCGGCTTGTTCTCGATGTGCAGGTTCGCGCAGTTCCATGTCGGGCCGTCGCAGACGTACCACCATATCTTGCGGCCTGCCGCACGCGCCTTTTCGGCACGCTTGAAGTCGTAGCGCCCGGTGAGAGGGCAGAACATCTCCACGTTCTCAAGCGAATTCGTGCCGATGCCGAAATCCACGTCCCTCGCCGTCGTGAAGAGAGGAACCCCGGGAAACTCCTTGTGGATGAGATCGGCGGAACGGCGGATGCCGGGGAAGTCCTTGGGGTTCAGCTCGTCATTGCCGTAGAAGAACGCCTTGTCGAGAATGCCAAGGGACTTCGCCTTGTCGTATATCCTGCGGTAGTACGGCACGGTCTTCTCCCGCCATTGCCTCATCGACTTCTCGCTCGCTCCGCGCATGCCCCAGTAGGCCAGATTGAACGGTCCGAGGCGCCCCTGATCCCTAAGACGGGTGAGCGCCGCCCAGTTCGGCTCCGGATCATGCTTGGAACGGCCGACACGGTAAAGCATATCATACGTGACGAGATAGTCCGCAAGGAAGTCCACCCACTGGGTGTGGCGTTTCTTCCATATGTTGGCGGGAGCGTCCGGATCTTTCTTGGCGGCCTGACGCTCCGCGAACTCGGCGTTCGTCGGCAGCCAGCCGATGCCGCCGCTCGGGTTGAAGTTCATCGCAACCGGAAGCGTCGAAAGCTTCGGAAGCTCGAAATCGTTCACGCGAATCTCAATCGGGATGCAAACATCATCCACGCCTTCCGCCGAAACGGAGATTTTGCCACGGTAAACACCCGCCTTCTGGTTCCGGGGACACGCCACGCGCACCCAGAATCCTTGAGCCACATCCTCAGCCACATCCGTTTCACGGACATGGTCGAGAATCACGTCTGGATACCAATCCGGACGGGGGAAATACCCTCTGCGCCAGTATCCGGCCCTGTCGGCGGAATTGGTGTACAGTGTACGCCCGACGGCATACGGCGCCTGATACAGCGTCCTTGTGTATCCTGTCACCGCACAGGCGATATTCGAGGCGGCAAACGTAGAACCGTCTCTCCCGGCAAGATCTCCAGCGCACTTCACCGAAACACGCTTGAGCGATCCCTTTGCCGGCGCGACAACAACCTGTGCACTCTCGTATTCTCCACGGGCAAGGCGCACCTTCAGACAGCGCGCCGCCTTCACATTGGATAGCGCGTCCGGCGCTTTCGGCAATACGTGCTCCATGGCGGTTGCCGTGCCGATGAGCATTGCGTCCGCCTTCATCCCCGCCGACGCCATTGCCTTCCGGAGCGCAGCCTTGGCGTCGGCACGCGCCGCCTTGCTGCGGACCTCCACCGCCCTGACCATTGCGGTTATCTTGGCTTCATCCTCCGGACGGTACCTGCCCGGAATCAGAGGTTCGCCCTTCTTGAGAAGCCTGATGGTGTCGAGATACATCGTTGTGGCATAGGGATGGAGCGCATAGAAGCGAAGCTCGGAAACCTTCCTGCGGGACTTCGCGGCCTTCTCCGGCCAGCGGTCGAGCTCAACGAGCCATGTGGACTTTCCGATGCGTGCGTAATGGGAACTGCGCTTCCCGTTTGCCCGGTATACGCTGTCGTCAAGCCTGTCACCCGCCGCCGCGATATGGAGAGTGAGCTGATCGTCGTTCCCGCCCGCATTCACGACATCGATTGCGAGCCTGTCATACGCGGAGAAATCCGTTTCGGGAATGCGAATCGTGAACCCCATTCTGTGCGAACGATCCCAAGAGACTTCAAGCGAATGCCTGCCGGACGAAGCGAATTTTTCTGCGATTCTCATTCTAGGTCGACGAAACGGCATCGCAGAATACGACTTCTTTTCCTCGGGTCTCTCAAAATCCACCATCGTGCAGGATCCGGAAGCCTCCACTCCGGTCGTATTCGCGGCGACAGACGAATCCTCCATGTCCGCTATCGCCGCGGCGGATGCCATGAACGCGGCGGAAGAGAATACCGCCGCAAGAGCAAGGCAACTACTTTTCCTCATTTTTGCACACATTGCATTTCATGAATCAAAACCGTCAATCTCTCATCCATTCCGGAAGAGACGCCGGGCAGGAGAAACGAAAACCATAGCCATTCGAATTGCCGTCCGTTCTACTCTCCTGCTCCAATGAGGTTCGAAATGCCGAGCGTGTAGAAATAAGCGGCGATTTAGTATAATCCTTATTATTCTCCGAACCCGTATTAACTGCTTTCGGACCGCCACGCACAACACGATAGATTGTTTCAGTCGTCGGTGTTGGACCCACAGGTGCAACTACCGATTCTGTCGGATAAGCTCCCCACTGATCAAGAACCCACTCATTCACCAAGCCATGCATATCATACAATCCCCAGTTGTTTGGTCTCTTAAGTCCAACTGTATGGCTCTTCGCTTTGCCTTGGTAATCCGTCCATGCAACCTCATCGGGTGAATCTCCGTCATGATTCCAGCGTCCCTGAGTTCCGGCACGGCACGCATATTCCCATTCTGCTTCTGTAAGCAGGTCAAAACGAAGTCCGGTCCGAGTCCTCATGGTTGCCATGAAGCCTTCGGTAAGATAACCGTCCGCCGGCCAACTGTAAGTGGTACCGCGAATAGCTGTGTATTTCGTATTGTGTTTCGGGTAAAAACTGGTCGCTTCTCCGCTATAGCAGAACTTCTTGACCTGAGTGAATGTCGTCGGATATATTGCGACATAATAGTCATTCGTCAGCGTTACATAATGCGGCGTTTCATGCTCCTGGCGATCCGGTTCATCCTCCGGGGACCCCATCCTCCATTTCACACCAGCTGCCGGGATCTTGCGCATCACAAGTTTAGTGGTGCGATACGGGTCTTCCTTAAGTGCGGCAACGGCATCTGCATCCTCTGGATCTGCGGTTTTTATGCCGCCAGGAATATCCTCGACTTTGGCATAGAACATCGCGTTGCTTCGCACACTGGAGTCTATCACCATGTAGTCGGGCGGCGAATCAAAGCTCCATGCCTGAACCAGGACCTTGAACTCGCTGTTGTGGAAATGGTGTCCTGGCCATTCCTTCGACGGACGCCATACCCAGGTGTGCTTTCCGGCCTTGACCGCCTTGTTTGCCGGGAATGTGTCTTTTGTCGAATAGGGATCCCGCAGCGTCTGGTAGTTTTCCGCGCCGATGGACACTCCGTTCGTCGTGATGTCCATCGTCACAATGGCGTTTGCGGAGAGACTGAACGATATGGTTACCATGCGGCTTGAATTCTGCGACACTTCAAGATCCGTAATCTCCGGCTGGGCCGCAGCCACAAGTGAGGCGCCTGCGAAAACAATTGCGAGTATCCTTTTCATGTGCTTTTACCTTTCTTTAGATTCACCTGATTACGATTGTCACGCCTCTGGGTCTAGAGTCGAAATTAACCAATGCAAGGTCGGCCTCATGACATATTCTGGACTCGAATCCAGAAACCAGCGCAACCGTATGGGCTGATGCGCAAGGCCGATTTGTAGGCGGTTCGGCATCCCCCCAGAAGGGAATTTCATCGGCGACA
>JAFXEA010000400.1 GCA_017521065.1 Kiritimatiellia bacterium
CTCCTCGGCCAGCTTCGGATTGGCGAGTAGCGCCTTGATGTAGAGTTGATAGAAGAATGCCGTCTTCGGCTCGAGATCCCACCGAATTCCATCAAGATCAAAGGCAAGAAGGCGTCGCCCGGCGGACGTTTCCTGAACATGGTAGCGGACTTCGCGCGAATCGTGGGAGTAGAGTTCTGGGAACGGTCCGACGCCGACGTCGAAAACTTTGCTCGCCTGAAACACCGACTCAACGGAACACTCGGCCCCGCCGTGCGAAAACTTCAGGTTGAAGGCACTCAGGCTCACGCCGAGCGGCTGCAGCGATTTGCTCGAGATCTCAAGCACCTTCGCTGACGGATCGACCATACGGATGGCGTCGTGCAGGGCAACAACGTTCTTCTGCTTCTGCGAATAGGCGAATCCAGGGTGCCATGTGAATTCCGGAGACTCCACCGTCCTGTATCCGACATACCTCTCCAGCGGTCTGTAGTAAGGTCTTTTAGCCATACTGTTTTCCTTTCCTTTGTTCTTGCTGCCTATGCCACTAATAAACGTTTAGGTGTTTTCTATCTTTCACGCCAATGTTGCCTTGCCGCATGTTTCACCTCAACCTCGATGCCGGGCGTTCCCGCGAGACGCTCGGCGCAGCGCTCAGCCATGTACACGGACCGGTGGTGTCCGCCATAGCATCCAAACGCCACTTGCAGGTAGTCGCGGCCTTCCATGAGGAACACGTCAATCGACTGACGCACAAGCGCCTCACCAGACCGTCCAGGCTCGCACACCTTCGTGTAGTTGAGTGCCGGCGTACCGGATGTCGTACCGGTGTAATACTCATACGGCGGGTACGTCAATGCAACCGCCGTCGCCGCAGCCATCAACAGAGCCGCCGTGAAAATATTTTTTACGAGATTCATCTTGTCTCTTCCTCTCCAAGCAATGGGTATTGTATCATAATTCTGACTTGCCTACACACCCATGTCACCTCAATCGTGCAACTTGTCAGTGGTTGCTTCTTTTGGGACATAAGTGGCCGCCCCGCCCGGGGCGGCCATGACTTTCGGCATGGATGAACAACGTTCAAGCCATCGACACCTTACACCGCGCCTTTGCCAGGGTGCTTGATGCCCACGAGTTCCTCCCACGATTTCCGGTCGAGAATCACGGGGCCGGGTTCGTCCGGATCGCTCATCCAGCCAACCGGCTTTGCGTCCTTCTTACCGGAGAAGAAGTCCTCCGCCGAATACATCGGCACCATCTTGCGTTTCTTTTTAGGTGTGTTCATGTTAGTCCTTTCACCAACAAGAACTACGCCAACCATCCAATCTTACAGTTCCCGGGAAACGACATGCCGTTATCTTCGCGTAATGGCCACGTCCGCGTCAAAGGCGTCCCGCTCGACTTTTGCGCCTTTGGGGATTGTCACGCTCGTAAGGCCAACACATCCCCTGAACGCACCTATCCCGATGCGCCTCACGCCATGAGGTATCGCAATCTCTTTCAGCTTGGAACACCCGTAAAATGCAGCACGCTCAATGTCCGTAACGCCTTCATGGATGTCAACCCGAAGCAATGCCTTGCAGTCGCACAGCACCGCATGGCTAATTGTTTTTATCTGGCCAGGGAAAGAAAACCGTATCAACGAAGTACAATCACGAAATGCAGCCCCACCTATTGCAGTCACCGTGGAAGGCAGCTTGACTTCGCTAAGTGCGCGGCATCCGTCAAAAGCACGATTCGAGATCGACTCCAGTCCCTCGCCAAAACTGACTACCGCCAGATTCGGACACTCGCCAAATGCACTGGCCCCGATTCTCTTCACGGACGAGGGAATGGCAACGCTCTTGAGATTCTGACAGCCGTAAAACGCCCCGTCTCCAATCCATTCAACCCCTTTCGCAATGTCGACGTGTTCAAGAACGGCATTCCGGCAGTATGCGTTCTCGCTTATTTTCTTCCGCCCCGCACCGATCACAGCCACAGACTGCGCAACGACATTTTCGATACCGCCGAACATCTCGTCAGTCTCTTCGACGTCAAGCGGCACCTCATCCCCTTCGGTGCTGTAGACCTCATCGCACGAACAGCCGTGGGCCAGTTCGTAGAAGCGCACGAAGCGGTCCCGCTCGGGCACGCTGTGGATCCCGCCCTGGTCGATTTCGTCCAGCGCGTCGCACAGGTCGTCATCCAGATTGACGTCGCCGTCGTCGCACTCCCATGCGCCGCCCTCCTCGGACACCCAACCCGTGAAGGTGTAACCTGCCACCTTGATCTCGCACCCGCAGTCGGAATCGCCCCAGGGGTCTATGACATAGAACGTGCGCCCGTCAGGCGCGGTGCGCTCGGTGATGTTCTTCGGCGCCATGTTGGTCACCGTGTAGTCGCCCGAGCGCAGCGCCTTGAGAATCTTCTGCTCGACGGTGTCGGCAGAACCAGACGAACCCGTTTCAGCTTCTTTTGCCATTTTCACCTTTCCTTATGGTCACTTCGTCGTCAAAGGCCCCTTTCGCGGCGATCGTTGCGCCCCGAGGGATTGTCACGTTCTTAAGTCCGGGACAATTCGCGAACGAAAACTCCCCGATGTCCGTCACGCTGTCGGGAATCGTCACGCCCGTCAGCGTGCGGCAGTAGGCGAACACCCACTCGCCGATGCGCTTCACGCCGTCGGGGATGATGACTTCCCCGCCCGCCCCGCAATAGTCGTAAAGGACATCTTTGACGATCACGAGTCCGTCTGCCGTTGCGAGCCTGTAACAGCCGCCGAATGCGGAGGACCCGATGGCCGTCACGCCGTCGGGGATCGTCACACCCGTCAGCCCGCGGCAATTGAGGAACGCGGCCTTGCCGATGTCCGTCACGCTGTCGGGGATCGTCACGTCCGTCAGCCCGACGCAACCGGCGAACGCACCTTCCCCGATGCGCACGACGCCGTCCGGGATCGCCACATGACCGTCCATGCCCCGGATCAGCGTCCGACCATCCCCTTCAATGTCCCCTGTCGCGCCTGTTGACGATGAGGTCGAAGTACCCCTTGAGCCTGCCGTCCTTGACGGGACTCCTCGCGATGGCGAGAAGTTCGTCGCGGATGGACACGGACTCCTCGTCGTACTCCTTGCCGCGCTTCCTGCTGCGGAGCGTCATCGCCGAGGCGAGCAGTTCGAGGAATCGGGGAATGTGCTTCTGGTATTCCCTGTTCTTCGGCTCCGCCTCGAGCAGGTCGCGGACGTTCCGCTTGAAGTGCTCAAGGCAGTATTGCATCCTTCCCCTCCAGGCGCAGTTGTAGGCGCTGTAGCGGTCCACGCCGAGGACGCCGACGTGCGCGCCCTCGCCGAAGATCTCCGCGGGGACGGTCGACGCCCGGGTGCCTCGGAACCTGTACACCGAGACCGGCGGAGTGAAGAAGCCCCATGCGTAGCCGCTTTTCCCGTCGCACGACCACGTGGTCTCGTCCGCGTGCTTGACCGGGGCCGCGCAGAACTCCTCGACGAGCCTCGCGACGCCGCTCTCCAGCAGCTCCGCGACCTTGTGCGCCATCTTCTTCAGCGCGGCCTTCTTCACGCCGGCCCGCCTCGCGAGCGTCCCGAGCGGGATGCCCGCCCGGAAGTGGTCGACGAGAACCTGCGAGACGAGGTCGTTCGTGAACGCGAAGTAGGGCATGACGCCGGGCACTTCGGACTCGTGGTACTTCCCGCAGACGTGGCACCACGCCCTGTATATCGTGTAGTTCCTGACGATGCGCCTTGCGGGAACCATGTGGACGACGGTCCTCGTGCGCGTCGTCCAGCTCGTGAGCGGGAGGCCGGAGACAGGGCATGACGCCGGCCTCGGAAGTTCGGCCACCTCGTCCGCCTCGCCGTCCGGGACGGACTTCCTCCCGTGCCCCGGATGGCCTTTCGGCTGGCCCCGACGCGCTTCCTGTCCTCTTCGGACGAGTTCGGCTTTATGGGGATCAGCGACGACGGGGTGGAGCTCCCGAACGGCTTCACCGTGGCGGGATTGGCTTTGCCGCCGCACTGTGCGTCCCTGAGCCGGGCGTTCTCCTCCTCCAGCGCCAGAATCCTCCGGTCTTTCGCGGCAAGGCGTTCCTCCAGGCGGTCGATCCTGACCGCCAGCTCGGTGTACTTCCCGCACCGGTTCCAGTACTGGCACTTCGCAGGCGGCACCTTACCGCGCGGCCTCCGCGACCAGCGAGTCGAGATAGGCCAGGCCCTCCGCGCAGATCGCCTGCTCCAGCTTCCGGCCGTTCTCTATCGCCAGCTTCATGAGCGGTGCGCATTGCGCGGGGACGTGGCGGCTCTTCTGCTTTCCGCCCTCGCGGTACACGAACAGCCACGCGGGGTGCTTCCTGCCGGACTTGCACGCCCTGCATCCGGGCTTGCCGCACGCCTTGCGCACGAGCGCAAGCGATCCCCTCGCGACGGGCATGAACCCGGCGACCTTCTCCAGGAAAGGCGCGGGCTGCGCCTTGACCTTATTTGCCTTTGTTTTCATGCCGTCTATTATAATATATCATATGCAAGAACGCAAGGGGGAAAATGAACTTTTTCATTTTTCTTCATTTTGGAGACTTCAAGCGACCGAACCCTTGCGGAGAGACGGCCCTAATCCTCAGATCGGTTGGTGGGCTGCGCAACCCACTAACCCATTACATGATTTCCTCTGTCATTCTCTTGTCGCGTCATAGGTATTTACCATACACAAGCGAGAAACCTAAGTCAAGTATATAGTTCCCCTTTTTATTGTCCGCTCTGCATCATAATATATAATTCATATTTTGCGCGACTTTCACCAACGTAGCGCACCTTGTCGTTCTCATCCTGATTTTGTAGATTCTCACTCAAAAGCAAAATCACGCAATTGGCCTCAAGACCTTTAAATGACTGTATTGTTTCAGCGAGGATACACTTGTCTTCGCGCCATTTGCGCAGAACTCTTTTCCCGTCTTCCCACTTGAGTGGATTACCATCTTTGTCTCGTTGGTACTGCTTAAACTCGATTGTTCCCCCAGCATATTGGACTTGCCTCGCCAGACAGTCCTTCAGCGATTCTTTTCTATCCGACAAAACCACAATGTCGCGGGGCCGCCGCCCTTGTGATAACAACTCCTCAACCATTGTCTTGACCTGTGTTCCTGAAGTCTTCTCTTCAACCTCTTTTGTTTTGAAATCACGGCACTCTCGAATCATAGGAACAGTATTCTCCGCAGTAAGGCGACGAAAGTGTTCAAGTATCTTATCTGTATTTCGGTAATTTCTCTCAAGATTGCATTCAATCGGTTCTTTCTCAAACATCCTTGCATCTAAAGACCATTCAGTGGAAAATATAGTCTGGTTCTCATCCGAAAATATCGCTATATGACGGTCGCGCTTCATCACTGGGAACAGTGCGAAAATTTCATCATTTGAAAGATCCTGCGCCTCATCAACAAGAAGAACGTCAAACTTAGAGAGTTGTCTCCTTTTCATGTCATCGGGCAACGATTCCATGTTGGTCAAGGTCTTTCTCCTATCAAGATTATTACTTTGGTCAAAAGCACAGTAATTTTTATTCACCAATGTCTGACCAACATTATGGAAATGTGCTATCTCTATCCCGAGGTTTTTATGATTTGGACATTCCACACGGCATTGCTCTGCCAGCGCCCTGTTAAAACAGACATACAGAACGTGCTTCCCATTTCGGGCAAATTCTACCGCCATTGTAAGTGCTATGATTGTCTTCCCCGTCCCTGCAGCACCACGGACATGCACATACCGATTCTGCTCTATCTTCCATGAAATTTCCCGTTGCTCCTTGTCCAGTCCATCCCTAGACCATTGCTCCATACGCAAGTGATCAACGGGGTGTTTTATCGGTACCGCATTAGGAGTCAGATGGCCGACTATCCCATCTTTCCACGCTTTGAAATAGCGGAAACGCCAGGAGAAGTTACCCAGCAATTCTTGTATCCTTTTAAAAATCGGTTGCGCAGTTTCCGTTCCGTCTTTCGCAAGAAGATCGCTTGACTGGAGATAGGGATACCCTCCGGGAAGCTTTCCTGAGAAATCTGATTCAACAAATACGACTAGACTCGTATACGCCCCCCAGTCATCACCATGAGTGACATTGTCCCGCACATAATTGTCAAAGACATGAATAGCAGCATTCGCCTCCTCAAAGACGTCCTTTCCATCGTCTTCAAGGCATACACTACCCTGTACCAAATGGTATGTATTACCCTTGGCATCTACATTACAGACTCCCATGCCAGGGACAAAAACAAGAAAGTCTA
>JAFXEA010000401.1 GCA_017521065.1 Kiritimatiellia bacterium
CAGTCACCAGAACAACTTTGCCTTCAAACTTGTTCATAACAAATTTCATTTTTAAATACAGCTCGAAGTATATCATTTTTCACAGAAGCGCACACCTTCTATCACGCAAAAACAATATCTCCATTTGCGAAATGTGCACATGTTTCAACACGAATGACAATACGCATTTTTTGGGAACTATATACTTAACTTCTGAAAAAGCGACATTTTGAGTGTTGTATAATCTATAAGAACAATCATATGTTTCAGAGATAGTTGCAGAACCTCCATACTGGGAGAATGGGCATCCTGCCCGTTCAAGATCAAAGGGCGAGACGCCCGTTGTCCCAGTAAGGAGAAGTCATGTATATATTTTCACCTTTTGAAACTTCTCATCTATTTCTGCGAACGGATGCCCAGCAGCTCATCGAGTGACAGGAATAGAGATAGGTTTCAAAATCAGCAAATGCAAACCGTAAATCAAACTCTTTTGTTGAAGGGTCTGTCCCCGCAAAATTTCATGCCAGACATCAGCGAAATCATTGTCGCATTTACTTTGAGAAGCAACCTAAGGGATAAGGGCTTGCGCGGGGGCGACCTCCGTTCCCTGTATACAAACGGGAGCATATCCAAGATTCATGACAATCGTCCGCTTGCCGTCAAGAGCGCAGTCCAATGCCTTGAAGGACGCCCCCGAATCAACAACTATGACCAAGGCCTCATTGCCACGGATGCTGGTCACATACGCAAGCGAACCATTGCGATATACCACATTCCAACGCCCCTGCTTCTGGAAAGGCTCTACCCGCTGCGAATAGATGCGCATCCATCTGGCGATTTCATCTTTCTGCCAACCAGGCAGTTTCTCCAGATCCATCGAGACCATTGGCACGCCGGCCATTGCCGCCATGAAGTGACGGACGATGTTATCCCTGGTTTCATGCTGAGACCAGAAGATGGGGTCGGCATGAACCGGCACACCATCGCCCACCGCAAGACGGATCTGGGCTATGCGCAGAATGTTGCATAGCCACTCAAATGGAACATCTCCCGCGCGGAACTGCGTACCGAGCTCCAAGGTCAACGGCGTTGCATAACTCTGGCGAAATTCAAAAAGGCCGTCAGGCTTCACAGACTTGAGCCTGCTCATGAGATTACGCACATAGCCATAGCCGAAACCGGAACGGGGCTTTTCGACAGACGGCTTTATGTAGTCAAGAAAATCGATCTTCAGACCATCAAGGTCGGCATCTTTCAGCAGACGCACCAGCTGCTCCGTCACAGATTCCATCATTTCGGCATCTGCAACATCCGTAAGGACATTGCCCTCGAACGGTTCCTGTCCAGCGAGCCGGTCCTTCCATTTGGTGTAGGCAGATGAACGAATTCCTATGAAATAAGGCGACACCCATACAAGGTACTTAAGCCCGAATGCCCTCATTCTCTCGCGATGAGCCTTGAAATCAGGAAATTTTCCAAGAGAAAAGGCATCCCACTTGCCGACATCGCGATACCATTCCTTGATGCTTTCAGGATTGACGCGCTTCGATTCGTCATAGCTCCATCCATCGTCCAGAATGAACGTACGGAACCCCAACTTCGCCGCAATCTCACCAGTACGTTCCACCCAATCCTGCGAAAGCGCGGCATGCACCGCATACCAGGAGCAGTACACAGGCTTCCATGCCGCTTCTGGATATCGCCCTTTCCCGTACGAAAGAGAGTTGCGCCAATCGGCGAGCGCTTCCGTCCAAACAACAGGGCGACGGTCTATTGTCACCTTAAACGGTTTTATTGTTCCGGAATCGTCTGCGGCAACCGTCAAAGTGACAGCATACACCCCCTTCTCCTGGTTTATCTTGGATGAAATGCGGCAATCCCACTCAAGCGCCTCCGCGCCGATAGACAGACGGTTCGTTTCAGCCAAATTAAAAAATGCCATATACGGCATATCGCACATTGAACTTGAGTTCGCGGTCAGCCACCATTTGCGCTCAAGAAACGGTTGCTGAAAATCCGGCCGCCATATCTGCTGGATGTCTGATGCAGGCACATCAAAAGAAACCAGAACCCTCTGCCGCCCTTTAGGATCGACAGTCTGTACCATGACTTCTCCCTGCTTCGGGAGTTCAAGCCTCAATTCAGTTTCCGGAACATTGCCGTGCAGAACCGTACACGACATCGCCACAACAGCACAAATGAATTTATTCATGGTTGGACATTATATCAAAACCAAGATAACCGGCGTTCCATGCACCTATTTCAGGAATCTCGACAATGGCATTTCCACCCTCGCGACTTTGTCACTTTGTTTTTCAAAAAGTGCGGTTTGAGTCTATGTTCACGCGGGTTGCGTGAAAAATCCGCCATAATTTTTGGTTACAACATTTCAGAAAGTCTTTGGGGAACCTCAAAAGATTTTTTTTTCAAACACCCCTTGCGCCGGAAAGCGGTTTTTGATATATTATACGGCGTTTTCAACACATGGGGAAGTAGCTCAGTTGGTAGAGCATCACGTTCGCAACGTGGGGGTCGAGAGTTCGAATCTCTTCTTCTCCACCATTTAAAAGGCGTTTCATCCGCAAGTCAAGGATGAAGCGTTTTTTTGTTGGCGGAAATGGCTAAACGGTTTCATCAAATCAAAACAAAATTCTTCATTGCTATATGTGGACATGCTGGATATTGGCCAGTGCAGTTTTTCTGGCGTTCTACGACCTTGCAAAAAAGGCAAGTGTCAGAGAGAACGCCGTATTGCCTGTACTGCTTCTCGCTACGGTCGCCGGAGGCGGAGCATATGTGGCCGTCCTGGGGGCGGCTGGCGGCATTCCCGCCGCGCTTGACGTCTCGGCAAGGGATCTCTCGCTCATCTGCATAAAAAGCGCGATCGTATCCACGTCCTGGGTTCTGACATACTGTGCACTCAGAAGCCTCCCCATAACGATAGCAACACCAATCCGGGCATCCGCACCAGCCATCGTTTTCATTGCGGCATTTTTCCTGTACGGAGAACAGCCGACCATAGTTCAGGGGCTGGGCATCGCCCTCGTTTTCGCCGGGTATTGGGCGTTCAGCAAGGCTGGTAAATTCGAAGGAATTGATTTCTTCCGTTCTCGGGCGGTATGGCTCGCCATTGGGGGAATGTGCATGAGCGCAGTCTCAAGCATATGGGACAAGTTCATCCTCCAGAAGTGCGCGATACCTGTTGAGACGGTGCAGTTCTGGTTTCAGATCGGACTTGTGGCGATATACTCGCTTCTTCTCACGGGGCAGCGAATCCTTCGCATAGATCGCCGCAGGTTTGAATGGCGCTGGACAATTCCAGCGACCGGGGTTCTTCTTGCGGCAGCGGACTGGCTCTACTTCCACGGTCTCGCGATCCCTGACGTACCGATCTCCGTAGGTTCGCTCATGCGCCGCTTTTCGGTCGTGATCACGTTCCTTCTCGGTGCCATCTTCTTCAAGGAACGTAACCTCAAGCGCAAAGGAATAGCCTTGGCCGCCATCCTCACAGGCGTCATACTTCTCTGCCTGTAAAACGCCGACGCTAACCTGTCCACCCGTATTACTTGGGCGCATTGCGGAAGCCAGCCTTCACCGCCCCGTTCAAGCCGGAAAGGATGATCGTGTCCACACCCCATCCTGATGTTGAAGGACATTATCTTCAAACGGACTCGCTCTTCCTTATCAAAGCAAACTTTACCGCTCGAATCCGACACCTGCACTTCAGATTTGACCGGAGCAATG
>JAFXEA010000402.1 GCA_017521065.1 Kiritimatiellia bacterium
GCCCCAGCCCGCACCGGTCGCAAGCGAGCGCAACCCCACGCCCTTGGACTTCGCATAAGTCGCAAGCTCCTTTGCATCGGCTTCTGTCGTATCTGCGGAGAGGCAGTCGCCCACCGTCAATTCTACTCCGTCCAATCCCTTTTCTGCGGCCCAGTCAATAAATTCACGGGGTTTCTTCTCTCCGCCGAATCCGCAGTAAATCCATCCGTTAAGTGCTATGTATCGCATAGTAGTCAGTCGATAGTGGTTAGTGGTTAGTTTTCGGCGCACTTCAAATTGCGACGGCCTTTCGGGTCTTGATGCTCTTCATCTCCGCGAACACCATCTTCATCGAATCCTCAACGGAATCGATCGTCTGATACTTGTCGGGCTGGACACCCTTCGCGACGCAGTTCACAAAATAGGCGAGTTCCTGATGCCATCCGGTCGGACCGGCCTTAACGTCCACCTTAGGTGTGATCGGCTTCCCCTTCACCGGATAGATGTGATATCCGGATGCGTCAAGCTTGAGCGTAGCCTTCTCGCAGACGATGGTGAAGCTCATCTCGAAAGGCGTACCCTTCGCCGCCGCCCATCCGCCTTCAGCCATCACGAGCGAACCATCACCATAGTCGTACGTTGCGACCACATGGTCAACGCCGCCGTTCTTGGAGACAATGTCGGCGGCTCCAAATGCCGTCACGGACTTCGGCTTGCCGAAGAAATAGTTCACCTCATCCACGTCATGCACATGCAGGTCGAGCAGCGCACCACCGGACTGTGCACCGTCCATGAACCAGTTCTTCCACGCGTTGCCGTCCACAGAGGGTGAAATGCGCTTGAAGGTGGCGGACCTCATCTTTCCGGCCTTGCCGCTCTTGAAGTATTCGTATGCATGGCGGTATTCAGGCCATGCGCGAACGCAAAGCCCAACGTTGAAGAACTTCTTGGACTTGCGCACGGCGGCGACGATCTTCTTGAGTTCGGCAGGGGTGCCACAGAGAGGCTTTTCGCAGAATACATGCTTGCCTACGGCAAGTGCGGCACAAACGAGATCGCAGTGTTCGGGAGTCGGCACACAGATATCCACGACATCAATATCGGGATCGGTGATCATGTCGAACGCATCGTCATACACCGTAACGCCAGTAAGGTCGAGAGGCTTGGAGTTGTCCCCGCCGCCGATGTTCCCGACAACCGCCGAAATGTCGCCCTTGCGCTTCTTGGCATCCACGTCCGCAAGCGCAACGACCTTGGCGTTCTTCATCCCCTGATACACGCCCCAATGGGTGCTACCCATGAAACCGAGTCCCACAAGACCGATCTTTACCTGTTTCATCATGTCTCCTTAAGTTTTAACCCGTCTGAAAATCTACTATGCGACACCCGCCGCAAAGTCCGCGTCGAGAAAATTCTCTTCCCAACAACGTAGAATATATCAGAACAGTCCAAATTAGGCAAGATGCGACAGCATTGCACTAGGAACTTGCGTGGCTAATTTGACACCATCGCCATAACGGATCGGATCGACGATGAAGCCGTCTTTTTATTTGGTATCCAGCGCAAAGCCTTGCACTATGGCAACGACTTTTGTCTCAAGCACACCCTTTTCAATCTCTGTTTTAATATCATACCTTCCCTTCACGAGCGGCAAAGACCATATGCTGACGTTCTTCCTCCGAAGCCATACTGCGCGGAGTAAGCAACGAAACCGCAACACCAGCGGCAAATGCAATCGCTGTGGACGGAATGGCGGGGCCACCGAACGTAAGCTTCACCCAATCGGCGAAAGCGGGAACGAGCAGCACGACAAGGCCGAACAAAGTTCCCGAAAGGACGGAAGCATACGCCCCCTGCCATGTGGAACGACGCCAGAAGCGTCCCAGAAGCATGGTAACGCCGACACCGGGCAGCAGCGAACCGACAACCTTCTGGAAGTATGCAATTACATCGCCGACAAAAAGCGTAATGACGAACGCGAGCGAAAGCGCGACAACAAGTGCGATGCGGCTCGCAAGCGCATAGTTCTTTTCGGCAATGCGCTTTCCGGTAAGAGACGGTATTACATCCGTCAAAAGTATCGTGACGCCTGAGATCGCATCCGAACCGCCGGAGCTCATAGTCGCCGACATTCCGCAGATGAGGAACATCAGTCCAATCGCCGGGCCAAGAACGTTTGTCGCCATGTATGAGAACGCATAGTCACCCGATTCAAGCGTGTGGCCGTTTCGCACCATAATGGCATAGGCGCTCATACCGATAAGCGCGGTGACGAAGCTCCATACGAACATCATTCCGCTCTGCCCCAGAAACGCGCGTTTCGCCACTTTCTCGTCTCGCGAAGTGTATATCCGTGTTCGGTAGGTCGGGGTGCCGACCACACCCATGACCGTCGAGAATATGAGCGCCACCGCCGCCAGCATGCCGTAGCTGCCGAGCCCGTAGAATTCCATAGCTCCCGGCTTGCCCGCCGCCGCAAACGTCTGGGAGATGGCCTCATAACCACCTGCTAGCGGAAGCGCCTTTATCGCGATGAACGAAAAGCCTCCGATAATGGCGCAGAACTGTATGACATCGGCCTTCACCACCGCCACATAGCCGCCGATGAACACATACGCGCCGAATCCGCAGACCGTTATCAGCTTGCACCACGTTGGATCTATGCCCAGCACATAGGAAAGGTATTTTGAGCCGCCGTTCACATGGTTGCCGATCCA
>JAFXEA010000403.1 GCA_017521065.1 Kiritimatiellia bacterium
ATCCTGTCGGGCAGCTCAAATCCAAATACCTCAACCTCAAACGGAACGGCAACCGGCTTCATGCCAACCGTATGAACGTAAAGCCGTCCTGCGTAAATTCCGCCCGGAGTCCCCTTGGGGATCTTCACCCTCACCCAGAACGAGCGGTTCTCCCCTGCCGGAACGTCAATGCCGCCAACAGGCAATGGCTCAAGCGGTTCCGGCCACAGCCCCGGCGCTGATGTCCTGTCTGAAACATCCTTTATGTCAAGATATGTGACCTGCCGCACATCAACAGCGTTTTCCGGGATCTTCACACCGTTCCCGGAAAGAAGATCCCCGTGGGGACACACCCTGACGCCTCGAACATCACGTGAACCAGCCTTAATGACAAGCTGTACTGCCTCGGCCTCGTTTGCCGCCGCAGAAACCGCAAGACCTCGTGTGCGGCGAAATGGAACCTTGCGCCATGGCGCGACGCGCATCTCCTCCTCTGCACTCCAAAGAGCGAATCCGTTCGACCGGACATCTATTCTCTCGCCCCAATCCTCATTGTAGTAATCAGAAGCGCCTATCTCTGCGACAAGCTTGCCAGACTCCGCTTCGAAATATCGCGTGAAACCTGCAGCCCTTATGGGATAACCATCTATACGAGCAACAACACGCGGAAAGTCCGTCTGGAGCGAAGTGCCCGCAGAACCTTTAGTCCGCACAAAAATACGGTCTGCCGGAAACAATCCAGCAGGAGCATTTCCGGTGAAATGGTCACGTTTGCCGCATACAACGACATCATGCCAGTCTTGTCCATTGCGCGAAACGGATACGGTCGCCGAACCTTTCGAATAATGCACAACTGGAAGCGTCACCTCGAAATCAAGAAAACGCCGTCCCTTCAGCTCAAAAAGAAATTCACACCCGGACTCTCCGTATATGCACCAGCGGTTGGAGTTGAATTTTGCGCCGTTGCGTTTCTGGAACGGACGCACATGCGGCCCCTGCACATCGAACGATCGTCTGTAGAACCTGTACACGTTCCCGTCTATCGCTTCACCTGCACCAAGAGCAAGTCCGCCCTTGAGCTTATTGTAGACGGGATTGACACGCACCGTACGCACATCCCGCCATGACGCTCCGCCCGTCATCTCCCAAGTGCCGAGGCGAAGATCGACAGCGTTCGATTCGGCGGGATATATGTAAGTGCGAAGAGTTTCATTCGTCTCTCCGGCCTTGACGGTGAAATCCATGTTGTAGTTCTTCGCCCCACCGGTCAGCACACCTGCTCCATGCGCCGTTGCCCGGTAGGAGATTGCGTACAGCGCACCCCGCTCATGCGGCACACCTTTTGCCGCCCAGCATTTGCCCTCCTCGGAAATGCCGCCCTGTACAGCGGATGCGAGAATCACCGCCGAAAAAAGAGAAAACGACATATATTTTCCTTTAACGCAGGATCACAGCGAAAGGCGGCGCAAACTGACACTCCAACGCACCAACGTCTATCGTATCGTATTTGATGCGCTGGCGTTTCGCGAAATCACATCCACCAAGAAGCGGCAGCATCCATTCTTCTATCACACCCGCATTGAACGCCGCAGATGGCTTCTTGATATCATACTCCCCTCCGTCATCAGTAGGGCCAAACCTAAAGTTCGGAGCAAGTTTGCAATCGTGGTATCCGTCTGAATCCACCGCAACATTTGAAGCTGAAAACACGCAGTTAGTCATATAACGTTTGCCGCGCACGTCAAACGCACTTCCTCCAATGCTGTTCCCGATAAGGAGCGTATTATACGCTGGTCCGTTGCGGACAATTCCACCTGAACTCAGTGCCGCATAATTTCCGTAGTACGAGCAATTCAGCACCGTCTTGCCTTCGGTTATGGCATTTGCTCCATTCGTCACAAAATTGTAAACAAAAACACAATTGACATTCGTCCGACAAACCGGTGTTGTATTGTAAGCCGTTGCAATATCGAGATTCTGACCATTTTCAGATGAAGCATTATGCGCAACATAACACCTGTTCATATTGCAGCCTGCAAGCAGATAGCCTTTGACCACATGATTTGTTATGATGCAATCTATCAGCTCGGCATTGGAAATGATTGTACGGCTGCTTTCCTGTGCGGTATTGGCGTTGAATACGCAATTGGAGACTAATGCGAGCGGACTGGAGGCATTCACGAAAATCGCGGCTCCGCTTGCCCACCCCGCCTGCCTATTGCCTTCAAAAAGACAGTCACGGACAACTGATGTCCTCGAATTGACATAAACACCGCCTCCACTGTCTGCATGATTACCAACAAAGTCACAATCAACGCATTCACCATTATTGAGATAAAGTCCGCCGCCCAATTTGTCAGAATTTACGGCAATCTTCGGTCCGTTTCCTTTGAATAGGCAGTTGGTAATAAACCCATTCCCACTCATGTAAGCGCCAGAACCATTGTCACCGGAGTTACCGTAGAACTTACAATTAATCAAGAAGCCGCCACTGCCCGTTGAATAAAAACCGCCCCCGTCTTTGGTTGTCGTATTGTTTGTAAATACGCAATCCACTGCACCTATACCGGCTGTGTCAGACCAAAAGCCACCGCCGTTCTTGCCGCTTGAAGTGTTGTCTGCTATCAGGCAGTTATACATCTTGGCACGCAAAACGCCAGCTCCCAAACCTGTGGCATAGTTGTTTGTCACATTGACATACTTGAGTACAAGCCCACCATTATTGCTTCCATATATACCACCACCATCACCAGAACGATATCCTCCGGTTATCGTCAAGTTAGACACCACTGTTGGTTTTGCAGGATCTGTCGCCCAAATGTAAAGGACAGTCTTCTTGTCGGACTCACCACCACCTTTGAGAAGGACATCCCCTGGTTTTTCTCCCAGTCCTGCTATCAAAC
>JAFXEA010000404.1 GCA_017521065.1 Kiritimatiellia bacterium
AAGAAATTCACCTGGAAGGATTTCAAGAAGTCCGACACCTTCATCTACAAGCCGCAGAACGACCACTGGCATGAAGCGGACTTCATCGACGGCATTCTGCAGCAGCGTCAGTGCTGCTCGCCCTGCGAGGTCGGCCACCGCACGATCTCCATGTCCCACATGGCCAACGCCTGCATCCGCCTGAGGATCGACGGCATCGGCTGGGATCCGGACAAGGAGGTGTTCACCGGTCCCCATGCCGCCGAAGCGATGGCGAAGTGCTATTCCACCGAATACCACAACGGTTGGAAACTTGACGTCTGATACGCCGTTAAGGTGCGATGAAAGGATTTAAGATGATGAAATTCGTGACGTTCCTCTCAATGGCGCTGACAGCAGCTTTCTTCAGCGGCGGTTGCCGGTCGTCTTTCCTCTTCTGCGATACAGACGCGGAAGGGTTCCGCTACATGGACGGTTCCCGTATCGACAGCGATGTGCCGGGTGATTTCTATGTGATCCGTTACGAGTATCCCTCTGCGGAGAATCTGACCGGCATCCGTAAGGCTCTCGGCGGAAACTGGATTTTCACCGAGGTTCGCCAGCTGAAGGATTCCGTCACAGTGGTAACGGACGGCGTCATGACAGCTCCGAACCGCCGTCACCCCGGCATAAACTGGCGCAAGTGGCTGCGTTCGGGCGCCAGGAACGTGCGCATGAAGTTCGTGGACGAAAATTATTCTGTTGCAAAGGATGGGAAGGAGAATGCTCCTGCCGGATTCGTTTCGATCTTCAACGGCAGTAATCTTGATGGATGGCGCGGATGCCTGCGGGAGGAGAATTTCCATCTTCCCGCCGTGCGCCGCGCCATGCTTCCCGAAAAGCGGCAGAGGCTTCAGTCTAGAGCGGATGAAGCGATGCGCAAGCACTGGCACGTGCGTGACGGCGCACTGTTCTTTGACGGACTTCCGGGAGGATACTCAATCGCGGCGGAAAAGGACTACGGAAATGTTGAGGTCATCGCCGATTGGCGTCTTCTGCGCGTCTACGGAGACTCGGGGTTCTATATGCGCGGTGTGCCTCAGATTCAGATTTGGGATCCGTCCATGTGGAACGGAATGGGCTCCGGCGGCATCTGGAACAACTCCACGGCCCTGTTCTCCGCTTCCTCGCGTCAGGACCGCCCGATCGGCGATTGGAACCGCTGCCGTATGCGTATAATCGGTGACCGCATTACGGTGTGGCTGAACGGCGTCAAGGTTGTGGACAATGTCGAATACCAGAACCGTCGTGACGTAGGCAAGCCGATTCCGCTGATCGACCGCTTTGAACTGCAGTGCCACGGCGATCCGGTCGAGTTCAGAAACATCTTCGTGAAGGAACTTCCGGAGGATCCTGCGGATATTCCGTGTCCGGCATCGGCCGAACGCGCCGCAAGCATCGATCTGCTGAAGGACGGAATGTCCGGATGGGAGGCGGTGGATCCTAAAGCCCGCATGGGGTGGAAGTTCAAGGATGGAATTCTTTCGAACGATACCGGTATCGATCCGGCGAAAACCTGCCGCGGTGGCGCCGGAACAACAAGCCTCAAGACGAAGCGTGCGGACTTCTTCGATTTCGATCTCTCCTACGACGTGCTCGTTCCTGAAAAGTGCAATTCGGGAGTCTATCTGCGTGGACGCTACGAAATCCAGGTTGTAGACTCCTACGGACGCGGCAAGACGGACAGTCACTTCATGGGAGCGCTCTACGACCTCATCGAGCCGTCGGTCTCGGCCGAGAAAAAGGCGGGAGAATGGCAGCATGTGGATATAACCCTCTACAAGCGGCATCTCACGGTTACGCTCAACGGAGTGAAGATCATCGACAACAAGCCGATTCCCGGCGTGACGCCCGGCGCGATAGACGGCAGCGAATTCGTCCCCGGTCCGATACTTCTTCAGGGCGACCATTCGAACGCCTCGTTCAGAAACATGATTCTCACGCCAATCGTGAAGTGATCTGAATGCCAAGCGGTTCAAGATCTGGTTTGATTATGAAGAAACTGTCACGACATTTGATTTTCACGGCATCGCTTTTTGCGATTGCTTCCGATGCCGCAGTGCTGCCGGCTTCGCCTTTTGCCGACAACATGGTGCTGCAGCGCGGAATGCGCGTGCCGGTATGGGGGACGGCTCAGCCGGGAGAGGTTGTGACCGTTTCGTTTGCAGGCCAGACCAAGCGCTGCTCCGCCGACACAAACGGATGCTGGAGCGTCTGCCTTGATCCGATGGAAGCGAGCTGGGAGCCGCGTGTTCTTGTCGTAGGCGAGCGAAAGATATCGAATGTTCTTGTCGGCGAGGTTTGGTTCGCCTCAGGACAGAGCAATATGGAGACCCCTATCCTCAGCGGAAACTCCCGCTACCGTGACGGCTGGGGACGGACAATGACAGCGCTTGCCCGTCGCAGCGCCATCCGTTTCTACACATCGCCGCATTGCAGCATGAAAACTCCAAACCTGCGGCAGAACATAGTCTGGCGCGATTTTTCCGCCAAGACATTCAGTGATCAAGGTGCACGCGTACCGGTTTCTCTATGGACGAAAGGGCTGGTCTCCGCGGTCGGATTCTACTACGCCCTTGCATTGCATGATGCCATTGACGTTCCGGTCGGGCTTGTGGATGTAAGCTGGGGCGGTTCGCGCATTGAACCATGGATTGCGCCCGGCGGCGGAATGTGGAATGGCATGGTTGCGGCGTTCGCTCCAATGGCTTGCCGAGGGTTCATATGGTATCAGGGCTGTGCAAACAGAAAAGACGGCGCAGGTTACGCGAAAAAGATGCATTCGCTGTACGACAGCTGGGCAAAGGCGTTCCGCAATCCTGACCTGAAAATGTACTTTGTGCAGCTTGCCCCGTTCAAACGGAGCTGGTATGACCTGCAACTCGCACAGGCGCGATTTGCCGCCGAGGAGAGGAATGCCGGAATGGTGGTCACCTGTGACCTTGGAAACCCGCATGACATCCATCCTAACGAC
>JAFXEA010000405.1 GCA_017521065.1 Kiritimatiellia bacterium
ACATTTCAGGTTTGGGAATGTTCTATGTGCAGCCCAAGGGTACCTGCATCCACTTCAGATGAGGTGATTGATGTTGCTATCCTCCTTGCTGTTTGCCTTTGCCGCCGGTGCGCATTTTGCGAATCCTCCGGTCGATTCTGGGCTCCTGCCGATTAGGCATAATCCTCCGCGCGGCGAAAAGGCGATCAGGGAGGATGTCGACCGGCTGGTGCGCCAGGGGTATGGCGGTGTTGCCTGCAACTGCCATTTTGATGGGTATGTGACCAAGGAATCCAACTGGCCGCAGTTGAAGTCGTATGTGGAAGCACTGAAGGAGAAAGGCCTCCAGATTTGGCTTTATGACGAGCGCGGTTACCCGTCAGGATATGCCTACGGTCTTACGCTTGAAGGGCATCCTGAACTTCAGGCCAAGGGATATCTCATCCCGACAAATGGAGGTCCGTTCAGGATAGAGCCTATATTCAAGGGAACGCATGCAGAGGTCAAGATCAACATCGACCGCCGTCCGTATCCTAACATTCTTATGCGTGAGGCGACAGAACGCTTCCTTGAAGTGAACCATGAAGCGTACGTCAGGCATTTGGGTGCTTCGTTCAGCAACAGTTTTGTTTCGACATTCACTGATGAACCGTCGCTCATGAGCCATTGGCTTAGGCGCATGCCTGATCTGGTGTTGCCGTATTCGCCGGAATTGCCGGAACTGTACAGGAAACGTACCGGTCGCGCTCTTGAAAACGACGTCAATACGCTTGCCTTCCCCGATGGCTCGGGACGCTCCAGAAAGATCCGTTACGACTACTGGAATCTTGTGGGTGAACTGCTTACGGAGAATTTCTTTGGTGTCATTGACGATTGGTGCAGGGCACATGGACTGCTTTCTGGCGGCCATCTCATGTGCGAGGAGAACCTTGCCGACCATGTGGGGTTCTATGGCGATTTCTTTTCGTGTCTGAAGCGCATGAGCGCTCCGGGAATCGACATGCTTACGATACATCCTTCAAAGATTGCGCGCAGGACACCTCTTTTCGCCGGAAGCGCCCGTGCGCTCGGAGGGCGAAAAGAGGCGATGGTTGAGATTTCTGACCATTCCGAACGGAGTGTCAAACCCAAGGCGTTGCCATTTACGATGGATGAGGCCAATGGCGCCGTAAATCTGTACATATGGGGCGGCATAACGGCATTCCCCAGTTATCTTTCCGTTTCCCGGATGAAGTTCCCGGATGATACGGTAAGGGCGTTCAACCGGCGTACGGGCAGACTGGTCACGCTTTTTTCGCGCCCAGGGGAATTTGCCGCAGATGTAGCCTTGGTGTATCCTGCTTCAGATTTGAAGGCAAATTACATTCCCATGACCTATCGCGGAGGTTCTGCGGAGATAGACCTCATCTCGCATATCTTCACCAATGTCGAGGATTCTCTCTTTCGCAACCGCCGTCCGTGCCTTGTTGTCGATGAGGATTTCTTGCAAAAGGCACGCATCGAAAACGGATGCCTTGTTGACGGAAGGCTTGCGTTCCGGTCGGTGGTTTTGCCGGGGATCTCCACGCTTCCGCTTTCCATCTGGAAAAAACTCCTTGCGTTCAGGGATGCGGGAGGTGTTGTGATGGCTGTCGGTGCATGGCCCCGAAACGATACGGATTCATTCCCCTCGAAAGAAGTGTCGGAAATAGCCGAAAGAATCTTTGAAAAGTCATTCGGGAATGCGTTGTGCAATGTCAAACGCTCTCCGTCGGGCAAAGGCGGCGGTGTGTTCATGGATGTGGCGAGCGTCAGTTTTGCCGGTGAGGTTCTCAATGGCTTTTTCGGCAAGGTTCTTGATGTTGAATCCGAAAAGTCCAGCCTCCGTGTTCAGCATCGGCGCATGGATGACGGCGATGCGTTTTTCGTGTTCAATGATTCGCCGGACGCGGTGAATGAATCCGTTCGCATTTGCGGCGAGGCTGATGGATTTGAAGTGTGGAATCCGGAGGATGGTACCCATGCTCCGGCGGTCTCATCGAATGGACGTATTTCGCTCGATCTTCGCCCGTACGGAGCGGTCGTGCTCACCTCGTCCAAACGGTGCAGACCTGTTAGCATTGATGCTCCTGTAAGAATTGCTTTGCCGATGTCGGAGAAGGGTGTTCTCAAGCGTGCTCCGTTTGAGACGTTCAGGAATGTGGTGTCCTCATCTGAGAAAGGTACTGATCCTTTCCGTGCAAAGGGAACTGTGGTTGCCGCCGGTGCTGATACGTATCACTGGATAAATTTTGAATACGCAAAGCCTCCGATGACCAAAAACGACGCACAGATTCTCATTGGGGTTTCAGTCTCTGCAAAAGATGCCTTCAACGGTTCATCTCCGTCTTTCATGGTGTTTGCGCGCTCAAAGAAAAACGGAAAGACTTTCATTGCCCATTCGCATTCAAGGATCGGCTCGGACGGTTCCCGGGCTATTGTTCTGCGGGCGGATGATTTCAGAAAGTTCCGTCATTCGCAGCCGCTTGATCTTTCGGAGATAGACAGCATCGCGGTGGGGTACGGTGGATGGAGAAAGGGCATTGCAGGGGACTGCATCGCGTTCAGTGTGTCCGAACCGCAATTCATACATTGACGGAATTGCGTTGTTGTGGTAAAAATACGGCAGATGAAGAAAGAAAACGCTAGTGACCGGCTTTGACGGATATCATGTTACCGGGTGAGGGCGATATGCGGAGTAATGCAATGCGAAAGGATGCAGCAGATGAAAACGATACTTGCTTCAAAATCGCCCAGAAGGGCTAAGATACTTTCGGAACATGGCTGGAGTTTCACTGTCGAACCGACTGAGGCGGCGGAGGTGGCGATTCCACGCGCCCCGAAACGCACCGTCCTCGTGAACGCTGCCCGCAAGCTCAAGGCATGCCGCATCATCCATCCGGATTCGGAGATTGTTGCGGCGGATACGATCGTCTGGTTCAACGGCAGGATATACGGCAAGCCGCGTGATCTGGACGAGGCCCGTGCTTTTCTCCGCGAGCTTTCAGGACAGGTTCACAGCGTGTTCACCGGGGTGGCGTACTGTGTTCCCGGTGGACGGCTTCAGACGACGGTTGTGGAATCCAAGGTGAAGTTCAAGGAACTTACGGACGAGGTCATCGACCGCTACGTGGAATCCGTCAGGCCGACAGACCGTGCCGGTGCGTATGACATTGACGAATCGGGTGATCTGATAATCGAGTCCTACACCGGCAGCTACGAGAACATCATGGGACTTCCGATGGAGCCGCTTGCCGCTCATAGCGGGCTTTCGACTTGAGGAAGATGAATCCAGTCACCGGTACCGTACAGATGTAGAGGATGCCTACTACGCCGATGGTGAGCCAGAAGTTGGACACCAGAAATGCTATCAACAGCAGAAGTCCGGCCATCACCGGAAGCATGTACGATTTGCTTATGTGGACGGATTTGAGCGATATCGTCGGCAGACGTGAAGCCATGAGCGAGCCTACGAACAGGAGCATGAATATCCCAAAATAGGGATTCTGCAGCGCTTCACGGAGCGCAGGGAACGAACCTTTCGCATCAAGGGCCGACACGAGCACGGCAGGGGAAAGCACCATCCATGCACCGCCCGGAGCGGGTACGCCAAGGAAGAAGTGCTTCCAGTACGGGAGCGTAGGCTGTTCAAGCATCGTGTTGAAGCGGGCAAGACGGAAACAGTCGCACATCGCATAGAAAAGCGCGCTCCCGAGAGTGAGGCGCACCAGCGTAGGGTTCACGCCTTCGTGGGTGGGGCCGCCCGTGAG
>JAFXEA010000036.1 GCA_017521065.1 Kiritimatiellia bacterium
AGATAAAACCGGAATTAGTATTTGCAACGGATTTGCACTCGTTACCGGATCAGGAGCAAATGATTCGCTGATAACTGGATTTACAAAGTTGTTGAAGACGGGACCGAGACCATGTCCTGAACCAGCATCCGCAACATAATCCACCACTTGGGCAGAACACAGGACACCGATAATATCCTCCACCATCTGGCGGTCGGCCGGCGCATCCACCGGATCCGCAATGCGCCACTGTCCATCGGATTTCGCAAGACGCGTCAAAGGCTCGCCGGCATCCTTGAGGCCCACCCCCATAACATCCGACGGATTGAACGTGAACAGCCTGCGGCGGCGGAATTCCACCAACGGACGCATCAGCTCTTCAGCCATGCTGGATGAGACCGTGAAGAGCCCACCGCGCCCTGCACGGCTGACGTACACTTCGTCTTTGGCTGCAGTTGTCCGCCCGACAAAAAACGTATCGCTGGAACGTTCCGTGGCAACGGTAACGGTGCATCTCGGCGCTGCAAGACCGAAATCGCGCGGCGAACGCCCTAGCCCCGCCATATCTGCATCTGAAAGGCTTTCACCCTTTTCTGCAAAGACAACCGAATCGATCAGCCGCTTCACAGCCTCCTCATCAGCCTCCGCCTTCATCGGCGACGCAATACGCCATCTGCCGTCTTGACGGACGATGGACACATTCTCTCGAGCCCCTCCTGCTCCCGCACGGCGCTCGATATCAACCTTGATCACCTCCCGGACATCAACCGACATCAGACTACCGCCGGATGATTCGCCACTGGAGCGATCGGACACTGTGAGCAGCACAATCGCCGAAGCGAACACAACGCTCCAGAAAAGGAAGAACGCTATGGCACGACGGTTCTTCATCTCCTCCTCCTTCGTCTGCGGATGGCCAAAGCAATGGGGAATGCCACCATCAACGGCAATGCGACAGATGAATACACAAGGAACCTTATGCGCTCCGAACGATCCATGCGCACAGAAAGCACGTTGTCCGCCACACCGACAGCTCCGGACACATCCATTCCGGCAAGCCACGCCACTGCGTTAAGGAAGAAATCTCGGTTTGCGTTAGCTCTGGAAACAAGGGTTCTGTTCAGGAAGAATGACGGATCCCCTATCACAACAAGACGCGCCGGACGGATCGCAAGATCGCTCTTAAGCATAGAGCCCTTCTCCGCCGCTACCGCAAATGCCGTGCCGCTTGCCGGACACAGCGGAGCTATGGAGAATCCATGCGGATTGGACTGTTGGGCAGAAGGCATGAGAAAGCGGAACGCACCCGGCGCAAAGACCACCGCCGCCCCTTGAAGCGGAGTCGAAACGGCGTGGTCGCCGAATTCGGACACGATGATATCGGAACCATCCGTGGTGCTTGAAACCGTCTCCCCCGAAGAAGTCTCGACTATGCCAAGCCGTTCCAGTATCGTCCTTACGCCAGACTCTGGTCTTCCGTCATCGGCAACCAGAATCCTGCCGCCCTGAGAGATGAACAATCCGATATCCCGGAGTTCCGCAACCGAAAACCGTGTGCGTGCGCCTACAATCGCCAGCACTGCGCAGTCGTTCGGGACAGACGAAGTGAGAGAGTAATGCGTTCCGACCCGGTATCCATCCTGACGCAGAGCCCTTGCGGCATCACCAAGACCGAACGGGCCAAAATCGTCGATGGAAGGCTCGCCGTGTCCTGAAGTGAACAGGACTGTCTCCGACCTTGCAGGCATGGAAAGCCGCTGTATGGCGGAAGCGCAGACACCTTCATCGAAATCCTTCACCGGCGCCACTATGCGGCGGCGTCCTGCGGTGAACACAATGGTATCCTCCCCTGCTCCGACCCTGGCGAGACGGCCTGCGGCGTTCGGATCCCAGCGAGGATCAATGAATTCGCAAGCAATCCCAGCCCCCGCCACAGAACGCGATTCAGTCTCCATCTGCCTGAGCAGGCGGGCGACAGGCAGGAATCCCGACGAATCACGCTGCATACATACCGATATGCGCACCGGGTTTGCAATGCCGGAAAGAACCTCGCGCGTACGTGCTGAGATGGAGACCGTACGCACAGCGCCGGGCAGCTCGACAGTGAAGTCAAGCCGCACCGCGAGCACAGAGAGCAGCACAGCCGACAGCAAAGCCGAAAGAATCGCCACCACCGAAGACGACTTCAGAAGCGTACGCCCGTCACCTGCGAGACGACGCATGGCAAATGCCTTGGATGCGGCAAACAGCGCGAATATCGTAAACGCCGCCGCAACAACAACAAAACCAAACGAGAGAAATCCGTCGGCGGCATCAGCGACACTGGCCACGACCGGCGATTCGGTGAACTTCGTCCTGACTTCAGGACTCCAGGCCAGCATCGCGCGGTAGACGGCAAACGGCACGACATAGATCAAGGCGATGGACGCGACCGCAGCGGGAATGGCATTCCTGAAAAACGAACCGCACATGGAAGCGGCTGCGGTCAACGGCATCGCAAGCACGACAAGAACCGCAAACGCCGGAAGGAACCGCACCAGCTTAAGCTGGGAGTCAAGGACTGAAGAACTATCCGGAAGGATAAACAGCGGAACGATGAGCGAAAGCGCAACAGC
>JAFXEA010000002.1 GCA_017521065.1 Kiritimatiellia bacterium
GACAGGATCCGCCTTCTCGCCTGAGATCCATGCGGCGAACTCCTTTATCTCCCTCTCGTAGCCTGACGCCTTGGGCACCTTTGGAGTAAACGGCTTGCCCTTCTCGGGATAGACCACTAACGCAGGATTCGAATGGGTGTTCAACACGGCGACCGCCTTCTCGAACACGACCCTGAAACCCGACTCCCATACGAAACTCGGGGTCATCGCCCAGCTGGACGAAGATGTGACAACCTTGTCCGGATACGAATATGTTGTGGCGATGAAATCTGTCCATCCATCCTTGTGGAGATGAGACCTCGAAGAGACCGATTCAGGCATACCGAAAAGATGGTGTATCTCATCCGTATCGTGAAGATGCATGTCAAGCGCAACGCCGCCTGACTTGGATTCATCAAGGAACCAGCATTTCCCGCCACGATTCCAGACAGGAGCAGGCGAAAAGCGTGTGAAGTCCGCTGCGATAACCTTGCCGTATTTTCCGCTGTCCACAAAATTCTTCAATACGGTATATTCCGGCCAATAGCGTACGCACTGCGCAACCATGAGCTTCGCACCGGACTTCTTCTCGGCGGCAACCATGCGGTCGCAGGTCTTGGCGTCGATAGCCATTGGCTTTTCGCAAAGGACGTTTACACCCTTCTCAAGAGCCTTGATCGACATCACAGGATGAAGCGGAGTCGGGAGGGTAATATCAACGGCATCTAGCTTTTCGGATGCAAGCATTTTGTCAAAATCATCATATACCCGAACGCTCGGCGGCAGGTCTGAATTATCCGCCACATCAAGGTTGCCCTTGGTCTTCGCCGTGATCTGAGCAAGGTTAGAGTCGCATACGCAGACCACTTTTGCATTGCGCAGCTTCTTCCACACGCCATAGTGGGTGCGTCCCATGAACCCAAATCCGACGATAGCCACCTTCAACTTTTCCATTGTGAGTGCCCCTTCTTCCTTTTGTCCTAAAATCATTGCCGCTTCGCAGATTGAACAGCAACAGGATAGATACTGATGAACGACGGTGCGCCCCAGTCGCTTTTCCCTGTTTTGGCAAAGCAAGCAACATCAATGCGTTCCATCAACTCTCTGCAATCAACCGAAAGATGCACCGCTCCATCATTGCCGGGAGCTATCTTCACGCGCTTTTTGTCGCCATGGACGACATGCCAGGAATACGTGACATCCGTTAGACCATTAGGTAACGCCTTGAACCGAAAATCGAATTCTCGTTCCAGATCGGTGTTTTTAATCGGCACGAACGCCGAGAACGGAAGAACTGCGGGAGGAATTGAGTCCGTCGTAAGACCATGAGCAAGCTGAACAACCTTTGCCGCATCGAGAGTGGCTCTGTCGAACGCCGTCGGGTGCGCCTTTTCGGAAAGATAGTCGGACTCGGTTTCAACGCCCTTGCGCGTCCTGCGGAACAGATACTGCATGAGCGGACCGAAAAGATGGCGTTCCTTAACTTTCTTTTTAACATCATCACGCAAGGCAGCGGACGCAGCGAGCGCGGCTCTTACGTAATAGCGGTCAGAACCGCTGGATCCCACCGACATCAATGCGCACGGCGTCACTCCCATGAAGCGGTCCAGTCCGGTCGCCGGATTGTAATCCTTGTGTGCAGGGAACACCCAGAACTGATTGTCGAAATAGCACTGCTGCAAGGAGAGCATGGACTGCGGATCCTGCATTGCCATGCGAACGAGAGAACATGAATCGTTGGTTGTGACGATTGCAAGAGAAGCGTTGCCTATCACCGCCGCGCCCGGATACAGCGTGTTGGGAATCGCACGGTCTATGCCCTTCTTCTTCGCCTCACCATCAAAGCGCAGCTCTGACAGCAACGGAAAATCCTTGAGATCTATGCGTGAATGATCCGCGTCTCGGTTCACATAGATATCGCCGGCATTGCCTGCGGCGGTTCCGTCCGCAAGCCTGGCGGCAAGCACATCCTTGGCCGGACCGTCATAGAGAGCCGCCATAGCCTCCGGCGACTCGCCTGCCCCGCGAAGGAACTTGAAAAGCGCGGTGTACAGCCCTCTGTCGAAATCCCAAGACAGATTCGATTTGCCGAGCACAAGCCGCGTCCCCATCGTGAGTCGCGCCTGTTTCGGCATGGGACGCCCCGGGACAGGAAGATCAGCCGTCTCGCGAGCCATCTGCACAATAGCCCTGAACCGTGCATTTGTCGATATTCGCTTGAGATCGTTGTCGTTCTCGATCGCCTGAGCGTTGCGGAAGCCTGCCTTCACGGCAAGCTCCAATGCATCCAATGCCGCATCTGGATTCGCCCGGTACGCAAGGGCGCATGCAAGATTGTACTGCCAGGTGGCATCGCCGGGCATGAGGCTCAGTCCCTGACGGCAGATGGCCTCCATGTTCGTGATGTTGCCGGTATGTACGGCCTGAATCAGCTGAACACGCAGACGAGACTGCTGCATGTGCAAACGCGGATAATCATAGAGACCGACCGGCTCAACAGCATGGACTGCCGCGCAAAGCGCGAGCAGTCCAGCCATCTGAACATATCTTGCCTTATCCGGCATTGCCAGTCCTTATCAGACCTTGATCTGCCCGCTCTTGGCGAGCATCTTCGCCTCAACGGACTGAATCTCGGCAAAGCCCTGCGACGAATGAGGGTTGAGTCCGTCGGACTCCTCCATCGAGCTGTCAGCTTCGTTGTAGATCGTTGCGTCAAGTCCCTTCAGCGACTCGAAGAAGATGCTGCCCTTGTAGAGACCGAGCGTAACCGTGGCCGTGGCCTTGTCCGCCCACACCTGAATAGCGGCGCGTGCGGCCTGGGTCGCAGGATCGAACCACTTGCCGTCATAGATCTGGTCGGACACGAGCTTCGAGAGCTGGTTGAAGAGCTGCGTGGACTTGCGGTCCATGATGCCTTCATAGATATACTTGAGACCCCAGGAGAGAACTTCCATGCCGGGAGCCTCGTACACGCCACGGCTCTTCGTGCCGATGATGCGGTTCTCAAGAGCGTGCTTCATTCCGATACCGTTGGGTCCGCCGATCTTGTTGACGAGCTGCATGACCTTGAGCGGAGACATCTTCTTGCCGTTGACCGCGACACAGCGACCCTTCTCGAACTTGAGAACGATCTTCTCGACCTTGTCCGGGGCATCCTTCGGCCATACGCCCATCGTGGGCTTCACGATGCGCATCGACGTCTCCATCGAC
>JAFXEA010000406.1 GCA_017521065.1 Kiritimatiellia bacterium
ATATTAAGTGCGGAAAATGCATTAAAGTGGAATACATTTGCTGCTGATGAATGGCGAGATATGCCTGCGGCATTGCAAAAAGGAAATTTTCCGTGGATAGACAATCTAGATATGAATTCAGCATATGCGATAATGGGAGGAAGTTGTGCAATACGAGTTGAAGAAGCATATGTGGTAACGAATTCAGTGGTGACCACTGATGGAAATTCAAACTGGGACATGTATTCTGGAGATAAAATAAACCCAGTTTCGCGGTTTGGTAATGGGGATATTGTCCATAAAGCCACTACCAATATTATCGTTGCTCAATCTGCGGCTAAAATAATGGGAAAGTTAGGGAATGGTAGTGTGGTGACAAAGCAGAGATTATATCCTCCATTGATTGTACCGGTGTTTTCATCAGTGAGATATGTTCCTTTCGCATTAGGTGCGAATGGTCGTGAATCAATGGCAGACGCAGAGCATGTGTGCAGTTTTCCACGGTGCACCGGCGATAATTCCGAATATCAGCGGATTCTTGATAAGTATCATTCTGTGGATTTTAGGAATAAAGCGGCTGTATGGTTTGCAAATCATGATTGTGATAAGGTGTGTTGCCCACCTAGAAAACCAGGGAGTGGATCTGGTGGAGGTACTGACCGTGTTCCTTGATTCAGATAAATGGAAAAAAAAAGGGCAGGCCATGATAGAGTTTGTCATGGTCATCATAGTTATTGCATTGCTCGTTTCAGTGACATGTGATTTTATTCCGATCTTTACGGCCGCACTTCGCCAACAGACAGAGGCTCATTCAAATGTGGGTGGTATTACTATGTTAAATGCGGACGAAGGAATGGTGAGTCAGCGATCAGATAATTTTGACACGGATTTGAATATTCCGTTTCTTCTCCAAGATGGAGATATTAGATTTTTTGAAGCTCTTAAATTTCCAGCTGCAAATCTCAGAACTTATTTTGATGGCAGAATTGACATACCGGGAAGCTTGCTTGGGCCAGAGTTTTCGAATGAGAATGATGATGGAACCTCTAAATTAAAATCGTGGGTTGTTTCAGGTGCTCCTAATAAGGTTAGAAATGGTATAGGTGCATTGTTAGATGGGGATTGGATAAGGTATGAAAATATGGTTTATGAAAATCATGATGAACAAGAATATGTTTATGTGTACACTATGGGCGATCAATTAGCACCTTCGGCTGTCGCCGCGATATATGTAGGGCCTGCCGAAAGTTGTCCTGATAAGCAAAATCCGCAAACTACCACGGTTACAATAATAGCCCGCACGGCTGGTGGATTGTGAACGTGGAAAACCGGGCTAGACATGGCGCATACGGTGCATTGCTGTAGCTGCCTCTCGTTTGTTTGAGACTGCATCTGCCAACCTTTGTCGATATTCCGATTTTGACGTATGTGGCGTATAGTTCGGATCGATCCGAATTGCGAGTTGCGCTGCAAGCGACACAATCGTCCCCTCGCAAGCCTCCAAAATCTCCCTTACTCCATCTCTCCCCGCTTCTACAACATCAATCTCAGCCTCAGCTTCTGATCTCAACCCATCCATCCCGCCACTTTGCAAGATTTCTCTCCGAAATGAATTCTCGTCGCCCTTGCTCTCCATGGAATTCTCATTCTTGGGGAGAAGTGATGATGCGGATACTGGATCTTCGACTCCCAATGCCTGACGGAACTTCTTTGAAAGCACCTTGTACTTCATGACCGTCTTGTATCTTGCATAAAGCTCCGGCACTTCCCGTTCAAGATGACGCCTTATCCCGCCCCTGCGGCCCACAAGCCGTCCATTCTTGAAATAGACGCTGTTGTCAACATAGCATTCGAGATCTTCAAGAAGAGATCCGAAGCGAATCATGTCCGCAGGGGAGTTCTTTGCCTTGCGGAACGCATCAAGCAGTTCTTCCTTGCCTGGCATGGGATTGATGGTGCGCCTTTTGTTTATGCGGCGGCGTTCTTCTGTGAGCCTGATGCGTCGAGCCCTCTCTGTTTCGTAGTATGATGGGCGGCGAAGACGCTGTATGTGCCTGTCTACAATGCGGCGGATGAGCCATATGGCGAGAGCGCACCCTCCTGCAAGAAGCTCTATCGCTATTGCCGCTCCCTCAAGGCGGGTGTCTCGTCTGCGCTGATATTCCCTGATGCCATAGGGTACGTGCCCTATGGTGTGACCTGTCTTGCGAGCCTCTCTCCAGAATTCCCGTCTATACTCATCCGAATCGAAGCCCATGACGGACTCGTAGAACCATTTGAAGAAGTCAGGATTGCGCTCCGAGAATGTTACACTTCCCTGCGGAGGTTTTGTAACCGCCACTCCACGCTTTTCGAGATGTCTTTTTATGATTTTATCCATAATCCGCTCCTTGTAAATGATAGAGGCAGTGTCGTAGCAATCGCCGGAGCTCTGCAATACCATTCAATGGTACCGCAGATCCGTCGGTAACACTGAGCCGTAGCGTTTTTGCTCTGCCATTCCACACCTATCCCTTATGCCGCGAAATGATATCAAACTTCGCCTGGAATGTAAATGAGAATTAATTTCGGAGAGAATTCTCATGAGGGTATATGTCATGAGAGTTGGTTCAGTAGGGAGTGAGTGTTCGGTAGAAGTGAAAGCAGTTTATGTTCCTGTTATCGTCGGAATGGCTGTGACTCAGTACCATGGTATTTAAACAGAATCCATTAAAAAGAATCTCTTAAACCGAACCTCGGGATTTGTATCAGGGCTTCTTGCAAAGGACTGGGGGTAGGCTCTTGCCCTTGAAAAAGGAGTTCTTGCCAGAGCAGGGTGGGTTACCCATGAAATATATGCTGCCGATGCTATTATCTTCTACCAAGGCGATAGGAATGCGCTTTCCTCCGTTGTTACTGTGCATACAGACTATGCGGATCATGGCGTATCTGCCGACATTACAATAATAGCCCGCATGGTTAGCGGGCTATGAGTATGAGTTTTAGCCTGATGTTAGTTTCAGTAGGAATTGCAAAATACGGCAAGGACGCACGGTGCTCGTGACCATGCCAATTGCGTGAGAAGTTTTGCAACTACTTCTTTAGATTGACGCACGGTCGCAGAGCGACGACACGAACAGGGCCTTGATGGTGTGCATGCGGTTCTCTGATTCGTCGAACACCTTCGAGTATTTCGACTCGAACACTTCGTCCGTGACCTCAAGCGCGCCGCTTTCCTTCGTGACATCGGTGTTGAAGTCGTGGAATGCGGGAAGGCAGTGCAGGAACATCAGCTTGCCGTCGATGTTGCCGGTTGCGCGCATGAGATCCATGTTGATCTGGTAAGGCTTGAGCAGCTTGATGCGCTCTGCCGTCTTATCCTCTTCACCCATCGATACCCAAACATCCGTATAAAGTACGTTCGCGCCCTTTACGCCTTGGACGGGATCCTCGAACACTCGGATATCGACGCCGTTCTTTTTCGCAACCTCTTCAGCCTCTGCAAGAACCGCTTCATCCGGACGGAGGGAGGCGGGAGCGCAGCATACATAGCGTACGCCTGCCTTTGCGCAACCCATCATGAGCGAGTTTGCGACGTTGTTGCGTCCATCTCCGACATAGGCGACTGTGACATCCTTGAGCGAGCCGAAGGTTTCCTTTATGGTGAGCAGGTCAGCGAGGATTTGTGTGGGGTGGTATGCGTCCGTAAGGCCGTTCCACACGGGAACTCCGGACCACTTCTGAAGCTCCTCGCATGTTTCCTGCGAGAATCCGCGGAACAGGATGCCGTCGTAGATTCGACCAAGCACACGTGCCGTATCCTTGACGCTTTCCTTTTTTCCGAAATGGATGTCGGGACGCGTAAGGTACTCTGCGTCGCCGCCTTCGTCGCGGGCTGCAATCTGCGACGAATTGCGTGTGCGCGTGGAGGACTTCTCGAATATGAGCGCGATCTGCTTACGGCGCAGAAGGTTGCCGCGTACGCCGGCATGACGACGCGCCTTGAGCTGTGCAGCCAAGTCTATAAGGTTGAGCATCTCCTCGTCGGTGAATGAAGTCATCCGCATGAGAGAGCGCCCCTTGAGGGAATCCATCCAATTCAGCATTTCTCTGTACCTTTCTTGAAAAGGAAAAACGACATTATACCATGTTTGAAAGCAAAATGGGATTGCGCACATAATTTTGCAGACAAGGGGCGACAAGACAAAGTAGGGAAATTGCAGAGATTATTGCGGTGTAATTTGGTGTTTGATATATTGTTCGCCAGTTGACAGGGCGTTTAAGCAGATACATGATACATGAGAAAGGGTATGCTGAGCCTTGTCGTGCCGAAACGCGTCCCGTGTGGCTCATAGGCCTTTCCTTCGATTCCAAGACCCGCAGACTAGTGGACTTTGACGTGGAGAAGTTCGCAGCGGGTGAGTTGTAAGTCAAGCGATGAGGTGGTGGACTAAATGTAGCCGCCTTTTGTG
>JAFXEA010000407.1 GCA_017521065.1 Kiritimatiellia bacterium
CAAGGTAATCTGCACAGTCTTGATCGGTTGAGAACCAATCAAGGAACTCCTCAAAGTTCTTCGGATATGGATGTTCGGTAGTCGCTTTCATGCCTGAAATGGTATCACAATCTGCAAGGCCCGTCAATCAGCCACCCAGTATTTATTATCTCTACCACCGAAGTCTGGCTCGTGACGTTGTGAACTCGGTCGCGCTTGAATCGGACAGGAAAGCAATGCGGAAATGGCTACACATAGTACTGCTTACCCAATTGTTCGGCAGGTCGGCAGATTCTGTTCTGGTGCAGATGCGCCAGAAGTTTACCGCATCGTTCGATGATAGATTTTTAGACGATGGGGTTGTCAGTTTCCCTATAGACGACCTGCTTAGCGGACACCCAGTTGCGGAGGAGACCATCTTGGAACTTCTTACGCTTCAGAAGGATGACGGATATTCTTTCTCCGTGCTGGCGTTGCTTTACCCCAATCTGGAATACAGGTACAACGACTTCCATAAAGACCATCTCCATCCTTCGTCGGCCTTTGACGAGTCTTTGGGCGTTGAATGGAGGCGTTACAACTCGATAGTCAATCTTCAGCTTCTTGACTCAAGAGAAAACGAGTCAAAGCAGGACAAGCCTCTTGATCAATGGGTTGCTGAAAGATGTGCGGACCAGAACAGGCGGGACTTCCTCGACAGGCATTTGATTCCTGACATGGATCTCTCAAGAGAGCACACGAAAGATTTTCTTGATACGCGAGAGACCCTCCTGAAAGACAGACTTTACGCCTTGCTCAATGTAGGCTTGAAATAACGATCAATATCTATGTCCTTGATTAGCAAGATTGTCTCCGGCGGACAGACCGGTGTTGATCGCGGAGCCTTGGAGGCCGCGCTCGACCTCGGCTTTCAGTATGGAGGCTATGTCCCCAAGGGGCGGCGATCCGAGGACGGGATCGTGCCTCTTGAGTTTGCGACGATGACCGAGGACACGCGGAAAGACTATCTGCATCGGACTGAGCTGAACGTAGTCAACTCGGACGCGACGCTCATTCTGTCGAGGACACGGGAGCTGACCGGCGGCACAAAACGCACGGCAGAGTTCTGCGAGAAGCACGGCAAACCGTATTGGATCGACAACCCCGAACATCCCATCGAAACTGACCGAGGACTTGAATTTCTCTATTGGATCGAGGCGGAGTTCGGCGACCGTGGAATCGTACTGAACGTTGCGGGGCCAAGGGAGTCGAAGGAGACTGGCATACAGGCGGCAACGCGTTCTTTCGTGAAACGGATTCTTTCGGAGCCGTGCGTCTCAAATGCGCCGCACGTCAAGTCCACAAGAGACGAGACGGAGGAGGCTTCGACATGAAAGTAAGGCATCTCGACGAATTGTACACTTGGAAGCAGATCCGAAAGCTTCAGTCGATTCACTGGTTCAGCCAGCACAACGGTTTTGTGCCCGTTGCCATCTACGCGCCGGACGGAGGGTGTGAGTCGCACTACGGCGGGAGCAACGATTACTATGGCTGGTATGGAAAGCAAAGCGCATATTACGCTCGGATGCTTTGGGAGTCGGCCCGCAGGAGGCTGGCTGACGTGGAATCCGAAGCGCTCGCTTTCGACATAGTGGAGGCAAGCGAGTGCTTTAACACCATCAGATTCAAGGCACCCGACAGAGCGCGGGACTACTGCGCTGAATTCAAACGCCTCATGCGCAGCCTTGCGGACAACGGCGATGTTAAATGCGCGATTGGCCGCGCACCGGCTCGACCCCATCCGTGGGATTCGACAAAGCGACTGGAGGAAGTAATCATTTCTGACGATGCGGAATACACGCCTAACGTCAGCCATGATCCCAAGTACGACAACACCATACCAGAATACCGCGAAACCGCACCTCTTGGATGGAACGCCGTTGAAAGATTCTTCATTGAACTGTCGAAGGACGAGCTTGCGTTCTTGAACGGAGAGAAGTTCGTAAACAAGACCCCTACACAGTTGGATAGGGATCTGCATGATGCCTGTGAAAAACTCGACTTGGCAAAGGTCGAGTCCCTCTTGGATGCAGGAGCGAATCCTAATTCCACATCGGGTGATCCGTGCTACGACACTCTTTTAACCGATCTGTTTCAGGGAGCGGCTGACCTGCGGTCTTCGGAGCCCCCAATAGACAAGGTGCGAGGTATCATTGATACTCTTGTGTCGCATGGTTGCGATTTGGATTTCAGTCCATACGAATCCGCCGCTCCGATGTATGAAGCGATCCACTTCAGCCCGGAGTTCCTGGAGTATCTGATCGAGAAAGGCGCAAACCCGAATACGGTCAGTTGGATCGGGCTCTATGACTGGCCTGCCACGCCCCTCGATCATGCAGCCGATGACATCGGAGCCTACGGGGAAGACCCAGATCTGAATGCGCGCTTCGACTTGATAAAAAAGGCTGGCGGAAAATTCTTCTCCGAAATCGTCCCGAATTTCTACGAGGATGATTGACCGTAGATACCCGGCTTATTGCATGAGGGAAACCCCAATGTACAGCTTCGATCTCGAAACCTTCTCGAAGAAGTATTTGAAGGGAGACATCCGCAATCTTGCGAAACTGAGTCTCGGATGGATGCAAGTCCTGCCTCATCAATACGACTTCCCACTCATGGATCACATGGATTGCGACGACACGGATTTTGCGTGGGAGATATACAATCGCATCTGGGGCCTGGAGAGGATGCCCGAATCGCCACCGCTCGACATAGGAATGGCCCAACCGGAATGGCGCGGCGATACGATCAATTCCTTTAGGACACTCTTTGGTCATGAAATCACCGACTCTTGCTGCGGTGGCGATTGCGTTGTCGGGTTCAAGGGCCTTCGCCGATTTGGCGTTGAAAAAGAGTTGTACGACAAAGTTCACGAGTTCTGGTACACATATCATTGCATTGGCAACTTCATCCCATTACCCAACGCAAGGGTCGGGAACAAGACGATAAACACATTCCGAACAACATGGCACGATTACTTTGACGAGTTTCTTTGGAATCTCCATTCGTGCTTGGTCTATGGTGGGCAGACATGGAAAGAGGGCAAGGCGTCGTTGCCCGCCCTGATACATGAAAACTCATTCTTCTGGGATGAATACCAAGGCAAGGAGGGATGGGAAAAGTTCGTCACGGATTTCCTGCTCGAGGGATATTGCGATGAGTATCTTCGCCCCAAGAAACTCTATGCGGGCTTTTGGCATTGGCAGCATCACGTTTCACGGGCAGACTATGTAAAGGCCTGTCACGAATACATCGACGTCGCCACGGCGAACATACACACGCGTGGCGAGCGCATGATGGAAATCGTGTCTCGCACGTTGCCATCTGATGATGCGGTTTCCTGTGATCGAGAGGCGGTTGAATCATGAGCGCGAAGGCTAAAGTCTCCGGTTCCGTCGTGGCGGGGTTCCCCTCGCCGGCCGAGCAGTACCTCGAGCCGCCGCTCGACCTAAACGAGCTTCTCGTCAAGCGACCCGCTGCCACATACTTCGTGCGCGTCCAGGGCGACTCGATGTCCGGCGCGGGCATCTCCGACGGCGACCTGCTCGTTGTCGACCGCTCCCTCCGCCCAGCGGACGGCGATGTGATCATCGCGAGCGTGGACGGAGACTTCACCGTGAAGACCTACCGCCGCGACAAGGACGGCATCCGCCTCGAGCCGGCGAACCCGGCGTACCCCGTCATCCGCCTTCGCGCAGGGCAGGAGCTCGACTACTTCGGGAAGGTCACGGCCTGCATCCACCGATTCGCGGGGAAGCGATGATCGGGCTTGTCGACGGAAACAACTTCTTCGTGTCCTGCGAGCGCGTGTTCAACCGCCGCCTCGTCGGGCGGCCGGTGGCCGTACTCTCGAACAACGACGGATGCTGCGTGGCCCGTTCAA
>JAFXEA010000408.1 GCA_017521065.1 Kiritimatiellia bacterium
GATTGTTGTTTCCAATGCCACAGTGTCGGCAACAGGAGTTCTTGGCATAGGTGCACCGTCAAGCGAGGTTGATGTGTCGAAAATGTCGGGCAATGGACTTGTGATTCAGGGACGTGAGACCTCTTTATCAATCACAAGCAGTCTTTTGCTGAAGAATCGATCCTATCTGAGAATTGAGGTCTCCTCAAATGGATATGCCGACGGGTTTACGCCTTTATCTGCCAATAAGGTTACGTTTGACGATACCTCATCATTGGATGTTGTCGTGGTGGGCAGTGTTGGGTTCGTAAACAATTTAAGATTGGTTTCGGCACCTAATGGAATAACGGTGTCCGAAGCTGCGCTTGCAGCTGCCAATGCGAATCTGTTCGAACAGACGAACGGTAGAGTGCGCTTGGCAATTGCCGATGGTGGAAATGCCATCGATTTGAAAGTCTCAAAAGGCATGGTTGTTTCTTTAAGATAAGGTGAAGTTGTGAATATGAGAAGGATTGCATTTGCATATGCTGCTGTATTGATGCCGGCAGTTGCTTTGTTTGCTGGCGCCAATCGCGTTAATAACGGCGACTTTGAGTCGTTTAGGACAGATGGATGGGTGGAAGGTTGGCGATGCGGCAGGCGCGAAACGTGGACTGTGGCTAAAGGTGCCGGCAAAGATGGTTCTACAGCTCTCGTATGGGAGTGTCGGGATGCTAAGGCTCCCAAGGAAAATATTGTGCGAGAGATTACTCTCAAGCCTGGCAAGATGTACTTGATCGAGGCGGATATCTTTGTTGAAGGCGTATTGAAAGGTCCGTACGGGAAGGGTGCATTTGTCTATTTTGAGCGGTTTGCTGCTGATGGAAAGAGGCTTGGAGGTACGTATACCGAAGAGGTTAAGTCGACATCCGGAGGTTGGTTGCGTGCAAGCACAGTATCATCGCCGATTAATGCCAAAACGACAAGGGTTGTGGCTGGGGTGCAGGTGACAAAGGGTTGCACGGGTAAGGTTCGTTTCGATAACTTTTGTATTCGTGAATTTGATGTCAATTCCGCTCCAGATCCATCCAGTCACCTTTACCGGTATTCAACTGACCGCGCCAATACGAATCGTTGTGTATGGATAGACGCTGAACGTAGAACTCGCGTAGGCGGCAAGCCGTTTTTTCCGCTTGGTACATATGGGGGGCTGGCTGAAAAGGATATAATCCATTTTAAGGGAAGTCCGTTCAATACGGTGATGTCATATCGAGCCCCAGACCGCAAGGCACTTGATCGAGCGGCGGCGAATGGTATCAAGGTGATCTCCGGCGTAAACCATATCTTTGCAGATAAGAAGGAGCGTCCGCGTGGCGTCAATACGCCTGCTGATGAACGCGCGTGGCTTGAACGGTATGTCGGTGAGGTGAAGGATCATCCCGCGCTTCTTGCCTGGTATGCGGCTGATGAAATTCCCGTTACGAGACTTCCTGAACTTGTCGCACGGCGCGATCTTCTGGAAGAGCTTGATCCGGAGCATCCTGTCTGGTGTGTGTACAACAATACCGCGCTTATGCGCCATTATGTGCCAAGCTTTGACATCGCCGGGGCAGATCCGTATCCGGTTCAGGAAGGGTCGGATATCGCGGGATCCTCCCGTTGGACTCGCGAGACGGTTCAAGGCAGCGGCGGAAATCGCGCCGCTTGGCTTGTGCCGCAGATTTTCTCATGGAACCACTACAACCGCAAGGGTGGCGTTCCGACGCGTGAGGAGATCCGCAACCAGACGTGGCAGTGCATCGCCGAAGGCGCGACGGGAATCATCTATTTCAAATATGGCGACCTGCTCAACAATTCGGATACCGGACGTACGTTCGAGGATCGCTGGGCTGATGTGACGAACGTCGCCTGGGAGGTGCGCAGGGCGTTCCCTCTGCTTCTCTCCTCCGATCCGGCTCCTGCGGTCTCCGGTACGAATGACACGCTTTGCGCTCGCGCTTTCGCCAAGAATGGACAGATACATCTCTTGGTCGTGAATGCGTCACGCAAGAGAGTTGACGCAAAGATCGAAGTGCAGAAAATCGGCTATCCGGCGTATGAAGCCGTCCTTGAACCGTTGGAGGTGCGGTTTGTGAATCTTACGAACCTTCGCCCGGTGATCCCTCAGCACCGTATCGGACGGGATGCGTGGTATGCGCCGAAGGGATGGTGGGAGCGCAGACACAGGGAGAAGCTTGCCGAAATCGCCGCCGGACCGAAAGAGTACGACATGGTATTTGTCGGAGATTCCATTACGCACAACTGGGAAGGCTGGAAGAATGCCGACGAGGCGAAGTTCATTGATGCGCTTCACGACAACGGAAAGGGTCGTCTCAAAAACGGGGCGCGTCCTGCCGCCGACTCGTGGGACGCAATGGCGGCGAAATACCGGGTTCTCAATCTCGGATACGGCGGCGACTGCACACAGCACGTGCTTTGGCGAATTGCGAACGGCGAGATGGATGGCTATAAGGCGAAGAATGTCATGCTGATGATCGGCACGAACAA
>JAFXEA010000409.1 GCA_017521065.1 Kiritimatiellia bacterium
CTGAAGGAACACGCTAAGCTTCTTCAACGCGAACTGCTTCTTTGTGATGATGTCGCAAAGATAGAGCTGATCGGCGATGTCAGGGAGATAGTGTCGTTCGAGATATCGCGTTCCAAGATGGCGAATCTGGGGATAACGCCTACGATGATACGTGATGTCGTTTCAGGACAGAACCTCGCGACTGATGCCGGACGCATACGAATCGACGACAAGCACATAAGGATTTATCCCCGCGGCAAGATCGAGTCGGTGAAGGAGTACGGGGATCTGATCTTGGCCGTTGCCGACGGTGAAGGTAAGACCGGAACCATCAGGCTCAAGGACATAATGACGATCCGCCGCGACTACGAGGAGAATCCTTCATGTCTGGTGCATTACAATGGCCATCCTGCCATCGGCCTGGGGATCTCAACCGTCAAGGGCGGCAATGTGATAGCAATGGGCGATGCCATCGACCGGAGGATGCGGCAGCTTTTGCCCGAGACCCCGATCGGGATTGAGGTAGGGGTCATCTCCCATCAGGCGGCGAGCGTCAAGGCGGCGGTGAACGGATTTGTCGTGAACCTGATAGAATCAGTCGTGATCGTCATCGCTGTGCTGCTGCTGACCATGGGGTTCAAGAGCGGAGTCCTAATCGGTGCGGTGCTGATGCTTACCGTTCTTGGGACGGTGTTCCTTATGGACGTGATGGGCATTCTCTTTGAACGCATCAGCCTCGGTGCGTTCATCATCGCGCTCGGAATGTTGGTGGACAACGCCATCGTGGTAACGGAGGCCGTCCTGATTGCCGCCAAAAGGGGTGATGACCTCAAAAAGGCAGCTTGCGATGTCGTCAAGCAGACGCAGTGGCCGCTTTTGGGTGCAACCGTCATTGCCATCCTTTCCTTCGCCCCGATCGGTGCGTCTCAGGATACGACGGGCGAATATTGCCGTTCGCTGTTTCTTGTGCTGATGCTTTCGCTGCTGATGAGCTGGCTGCTTGCCATCACCGTTACGCCGCTTCTGGCCTCATGGTACCTCAAAAGGAAAAAGTCGGCGGCCGCTCCATCCGTTGAAAAGGCAAGGCCTGATCCATACAGCGGCGCGTTCTTCCGCGCATATAGACGCTTTCTTGAGATGTGCATCCGGAATCGCGGCTTTACGTGGCTTGTGCTTGGTGTGATGTTTGTTGCCGCCGTGCTGGGCTTTGGCAAGGTCAAGAGCAACTTCTTCCCCGACTCCACCCGTCCTCAGTTCATGGTACATCTCTGGATGCCGGAAGGTTCGTCGATCCATGCGACCAGACAGCGCGTGGATAGGCTTTCCGCTGAACTGAAGAAGCTGGACGGAGTGAAGGGCGTGACGGATGTCACCGGATGCGGAGGTCTGCGGTTTCTGCTCACCTACGGGCCTGAGGACGTAAACAGCGCGTATGGTATAGCCTTCGTGGATGTCGAGAGCGACAGACAGATATCTGGACTGATGGAGCGGGTGAACGACATGGCACAGACGCTTGTTCCCGACGCCATGGTATATTGCCAGCGGTTCGTCCTTGGCCCAGGCGATGTGCAGAAGATACAGATGCGCATAATGGGGCCGGATCCAAGAATGCTGCGGAAATATGCTGAGCGAGCAATCGCCGTGATGCGGGACGATCCGCGTCTCACGGAGATACAGAGCGACTGGCGCAACCGTACCGACAGGATCGAACCGGTGATTGCGGAGGAGCGTTCCCGGAAACTTGGCATGACCCGAGCCGATATCGCCGAGGCGTATCGCTGTGCGGTCGAAGGTGTGACGGTCGGCGCGTACTGGGAGAAGGACGAGTCTTTGCCGATTGTGCTTCGCGCACCTGATGCGGAGCGCAACGATCCTGATTCGATCTACAGCGCCTGGGCATGGTCGAACGTGCTGAACGTGTCGGTTCCGCTGTCGCAGGTGATTTCCGGGTACGCCAATGTGTCCGAGGAGGCCCGATTCAAGCGGCGCAACCGACTCCCGTGCATCACGGTCAAGTGCAACACCTCGGGAGAGACGGCGAATGAGGCCTTCAATCGGATAAGGCCGAAGCTGGAGGAGATAGGACGTCAATTGCCGACGGGGTTCGTATATGAATGGGGCGGCGAATACGAAAGCTCTCAGAACGCCAATGCGGGACTTGCCGGAAAGATTCCTCCGATACTGATCGTGATGGTGCTGATAACGGTCGCGCTTTTCAACTCCTTGCGTCAGGCGTTGGTGATATTCATGACCCTGCCGCTGGTGTTGATCGGTGTCACCGCCGGTCTGCTCGGGTTCGGACAGCCATTCGGCTTCATGGCGCTTTTGGGGCTTCTCTCGCTGGTTGGGATGCAGATAAAGAACGCGATTGTCCTCATTGACGAGATCAATGCGCAGATCGCATCGGGAACGGGAAGGTTTGAGGCGGTGGTCATGGCGGGAGTTACGCGTCTGCGTCCTGTGTCGAATGCGTCACTGACCACGATTCTCGGAATGATGCCGCTTGTTGCTGACGCATTCTACGCAGCGATGGCGGTCACGATCATGTGTGGACTTGCATTTGCCACAATCATGACGATGGTTGTCGTCCCGGTGAACTACGCGTTGATCTACGGGATAAAGGAGATTGAATGATGAAAGCAGTTGTCGTGTTGTCGGGCGGACAGGATTCCGCGATGTGTCTTGCCCTTGCAGTCAGGAAACATGGCGCGGACGGCGTGGCGGCGATCACGTTCGAGTATGGCCAGCGCCATTCGCTTGAGACGAAGTATGCAAAGCGTCTTGCAAAGCGGTTCGGCATCTCCCTGCATAAGGTGATAAAGATGGATTTCTACCGCCACCTCACATCGAATGCGCTCATGTCAAAGGATGCTCCAATCGAAAGGAAGAAAGGCGCAAGCTGTCCGACGACAGTCGTCGAAGGGCGCAACGCATTCTTCCTTCTCGCTGCGTCCGTCTGGGCGAAGGAGATAGGTGCAACCGAAATATATACCGGTGTGTCGGAGGCGGACTATTCGGGCTATCCCGACTGCCGTGCGGCGTTCATCCGCTCTCAGCAGAAGACGATCCGGCTGGCGCTTGAATGGCCGGTGAAGATTGTGACGCCGTTCATGCGCATGTCCAAAGCGGACGAATGGGCGCTTGCGGAGCGTCTTGGGATTCTTGATGTAATCGAGAACGAGACGCTCACCTGCTACAACGGTATCCCCGGGGCCGGATGCAAAAAATGCCCCGCCTGCAAACTTCGCAACCGGGGCTATTCGGAGTTCAAGTCCCGCAGGAGTTGATCCGGATGCAGTTTGCCGTGGGTGGTCGGCTTGCTATTGGGTCAGGTTTGTTATATACTACGCGCCAAGGAGATTGAGTATGGAATACAACGAAGAAGTTGAAGTTGATCAGAACGAGTCCGCGTCTGACGAGCAGGATGTTCAGATCCAGGATACGGATATCGTATTTGACTGTCCGCACTGCGGACATAACCTCTGCATAGACTACAGGGGCGCGGGTCTGCAGATAACGTGCTCCGAATGTGAAGAGCCGGTTCTCGTTCCGATTCCGGACGGCATGAAGATCTCTGATCTTGATCTTGACGCTGGTGAACTGCTCAAGCAGTTGTTTGCTACACGGCGTCTTCTTCAGCGAGCCGAGGCTCGCGCGGAGGCTCTGTCGATGAAGTTGGATTCATTCGCTGCCAAGGTTGGAGAGCTTCAGGAGATGCTTCAGGCTTAGTCATGAGCACTAAATCCGCAAAGAGACTTTTTGTAAATGCGCTTACGTTTTCGCGAGTCCCCCTGATATTCATATATCTGGTGCTTGCGATAGCCGGTAACTTCAGCGATTCTCTCGTCTATCCGTTTGCCGCGTGCGTTGCCGCCGGGATGGCCGGGTTCTCCGATCTCTTCGATGGACTTCTTGCCCGTCGGTGGGAGGTCGTGTCGGAGTTCGGCAAGATGGCGGATCCGTTGATGGACAAGGTCTACTTCATCGTGGCGTTTCCGTCGTTGGTGTGGTTGGCCGCGGCGCAGGGAGAGTCCGCCGTTCATGCCGTTACGCTTCTCGTGTTCACGGTTCTGTGGATACTGCGTGACCAGTGGGTGACGTTTCTGCGATCGGTGGCGACGATGTACCATGCGGATGTTGGCGCGATGTGGCTTGGTAAGGTCCGTACGGCCCTGTCGTTCCCCTGTGCCGGGTTCATTTACATCTATCTCGCATTCCATCGCCACTGGACGCAGAGCGCGAGTGAGATAGGGTTGAATGTGTGTCTTGCGGTGGAAGGGTTCTTGATTCTACTGAATCTCTACTCTTTCATTGTGTACACGAAGTCGTATTTCCCGTACGTCAAAAGGGCGTTAGGACGTGATTGACTCTGCAATCCGTCAGCGGGGCGAAAAATAATAAAATCAAAAAGTTTATTTTTTCACTTGAAGTCAAAACCGTTTTAGGGTATCCTATTCATTTGTGGAGGAAATAGATGAATAAAGCATTGCACTTAGTCGTATATCTGATTCTCATCGCAGCGGTCGCTGCGTTGGTGTTCGAGAAGAGTCTGTTTGACAAGCGGGCTCTATTGGGAGACCGCAACAGAATGTTGGAGGATTACATAGTAAAGATCGCAAACACGATCGAGAAGGCGGATGCCCCTCGTTCGATGGTTGCACCTGAGGCGAAAAAGGATATTTCGCCTATCGAGGCGCGTCAGATTGATTCGCCCGAAATGTCCAACCTCCTTGAGGAGTATAATGCGCAGCTCGAGTCTGGCAATCTTGAGACGTTCAAGTGGGATACTTCCCAGGTTCGTCTTCAGCTCCGTCAGCTCTACTATCTTGAGAACGGGCAGACCGTTCCTGACGTTGCTAACTACAACAAGCCGATGACGAAGGGCAAAGGTACGATGGCCGAGCTTCTCGACCAGCTCCTTGAGCGCGCCAAGGCTCAGCAGGCAAGTCTCAACACCACCCGTAGCGCACTCGCCGAACTTCGCGGAAAGTTCGAGGCTGAAGTCAGCGACTACAACAAGCTTAAGCCTGAGGTTCGTGCGGCCAAGGTCAACGAGGAAGAGCTCAAGCAGAAGGTCTCGCAGGTCAATCAGGAGAAGATGGTTCTTGAAGAGCAGCTCACGAAGCTCAAGAGCCGCGTTGAGGAGCAGACCGGAGAGATCACAAGCCTCAAGGACGAAGTCTCCACCGCCAAGGATGAGACGGCTGTAGCCAAGGAAGAGTGCGCCGCCCTTGAGAAGAAGGTTCAGCAGCTCCAGAAGCTCATGCAGCAGATGGCGCAGCAGCAGAGCCAGTCCGCTGGCGCGCCTGTCGCCGGTGGTGCTTCTGCTGTCACCTCGCTTCCTGCTGGAAACAAAGGCAAGGTTGCCGATGTCAACAACAAGCTCATGTTCTGCGTGATTGAGTTCTCCGATGAAGCCATGGATCAGATGATTGGTTCCGCTCGCAAGAATGCGCTTCCCGCGCTTACGCTTGGTGTTCTCCGCAAGGGCTTCAAGGGTGCTGCCGGTGAATTTGTCGGCAAGGTTCGTCTGCGTCAGTCGGTCGCCGGCAAGAACTTCGTGATTGCTGATATCCTTGGCGACTGGAGCCAGGCTCCAATGGAAAAGGGTGATGTCATTTTTGCTGAGTAAATGGCTTTTGCTGGCGGCGCTTGCCTTTGCCGCCGGTTGCATCGCCGACACTGCGGAGGATTCCGATCTTCCTTGGGCGAGGGATCAAGGCTGGGAAGGGCAGGTTCCGATTCCTGGAAACATGCCGGGGCAGTATGATTGAGAATGTGACATTCAATGCAAGCGAAGGCGGCATCCGGTTGGATGCCGCTTTGCTTATGCAGTTTCCTTCAGTGCCGAGGGCGTTCGCTCGTGAGGCCTGCGAGTCTGGTCATGTGAAGGTCAATGGACGCATTGCGCCGAAGGGGTTGAAACTCAAAGGCGGCGAATGCATCGAGGTGATCCGTCTTGATGAAGCACAGGATAATTCCCCTGCTCCGGACAGGTCTGTGCGCCCACGCTGCATATTCGAGGATGATGCGCTCCTTGCGTTCGACAAGCCTGCAGGGATGTCTGTACAGCCGCTTACGCGTAAAGAGACGGGTACGCTGATGAACGGGGTTGTCGCCCGTTGGCCTGAATGCGTTGGAGTTGGGGACAGTCCCTTGATGGCAGGCGCGTTGCATCGGATAGATTCAGGCACTTCCGGTCTTGTGCTTGTTGCCCGGAGCGCGATGGCGTTCGAAAATCTCCGTTCCCAGTTTTCCGCACAGACCGTCAAGAAGACGTATCTTGCGCTTGTTGAAGGCGCGGTCGCCTTGGGCGGGACGCTTGAGAACGATCTTGTTCATATGCCGGGTCTTGGATACTGCAAGATGGTGGATCTGCGGAAAGGACGGCTTTCCGAGTCGGAACGCCGTGCCCTTGCGGGGAAAGCCCTCCATGCGGTAACGTCCTATGTCCCTGTCGGGCGTACATGTGAAGGCAACGAGGAACGCACTCTTCTTGAAGTGACAATCTATACGGGAGTGACACATCAGATACGTGCACAGCTCGCTCTTGCGGGTATGCATATCGTCAATGACAGACTGTACGGTGCGTTTGCCGTCGAGAATATGACCGGGCATTGTCTTCACGCTTTGGCGGCATCGTTCAATCATCCGATATCGGGTGAGCCATGTGAGATCCGCACCGCTCTTCCTGAATGGTGGACTGAATAGACTTGAGTGAACCATGGTGGATGGCAGAAGAAAAGGAACTGTTCTCGTAACCGGCGGCACTTGCCGGATAGGGAAGGCGATTGCCGATGCCTTGCGCAACGCCGGATGGAATGTACTTACGTCATCTCATAGAGAGGATTCCGGGGCGGATTTCATCCAGGACCTTTCTGGTCCTTCCGGTGCTGTGAAACTGTATTCAGCGGCGCTTGCCGCCGCTCCGGACGACTTTTGCGCGATAGTGAACAACGCTGCGCTTTTCCGGGACGATCCAGCCGTCCTTGAAGCGGTGAACCTGAATGCCCCCAGAAAACTTACCATGCTTCTCGCAGGGCGCGAAGGGATAAAGTGTTCAGTCGTGAACATACTGGACGCCAAGTTGCTTGGCCCGTCCCTGCCGGACGACTCCGCATATGCAAAGACAAAGCGGGAGCTCCATGCCGATACGCGCAAGTATGCTGCGCTGTTCGCCGAGACGCTTCGGGTCAATGCTGTCGCCCCTGGACCGGTCCTGCCGCCCAAGGGTGTGCATGAACCTGCCGGTGAGACGTTGTTGTCTCGCCGCCCCACTCCAGAGGATGTGGCATCTGCTGTTCTTTATCTCCTCGGGGCGGAATCCGTGACAGGAACTGTCATCCCCGTCGACTCTGGACAGCACCTGCTTTAACCTGGTCACGAAGTTCTACGTTCTGGACAGGAAAGGCGGTGGGTAGGTTCGCACCCGGTTCGAATTGTGCTTCAAAAAAGACGGCACGGAACGGTTGATTTTTGGTATAATTTGGCGTTGGAGAAATAAATACTTTCATGAAGACAAGAAAAATCGACGTTGACAAAGGTGTCACGTTCGGAGACGGAGCCCTGACATTCATCGCCGGGCCGTGCGTGATTGAGAGCCGGAAGATGGCTTTCGATCTCGCTGAGCGTTTGTCTGCACTGGCGGACGAGCTGAAGGTGAAGTACATCTTCAAGGCGAGCTTCGACAAGGCGAACCGCACGAGCGTGGATTCCTATCGCGGCCCCGGAATCGACGAGGGTCTTGATATCCTTGCGGAGATTCGCGCGAGGTTTGACGTGCCTGTCCTTACGGATGTCCACGAGCCGTGGCAGTGCGCCCGCGTGGCGGAGGTGTGCGACGTGCTTCAGATCCCCGCGTTCCTCGCCCGTCAGACGGATCTTGTCGTCGCCGCAGGCGAGACCGGCGCTGTCGTGAACATCAAGAAAGGGCAGTTTATGGCGCCGGAGGATATGGCGCAGGTCATCCGCAAGATCGAGTCCACCGGCAACAGGCGCATCGTACTTTGCGAGCGCGGCGCGAGCTTCGGATACCGCAACCTTGTCGCCGATATGCGTTCGCTTCTCATAATGCGTGAGCTTGGCTATCCGGTTGTGATGGATGCGACACACTCGGTGCAGCGTCCTGGTGGACTCGGCACCGGCTCTGGCGGCGACGGACGCTTTGCGCCCGCGATTGCGCGCGCCGCTGTAGCCACTGGTGTGGACGGTGTTTTCATGGAGACGCACATGAACCCGAAGAAGGCACTTTCCGATTCCGCGAACGCTATTGCGTTCCGCGAGGTCGAGGGGCTTTGGCGCAAGCTGATTGCCATTAACGAAATAGTTGTGAACCCGAAAGGCTGATCCGGAAGTGAGAATTCGTATTGTCCATATTCTTGTGTCGATCTTCGCTGTGGGCGCGATGCTGGCGGCGTATGCTTTCGATTCCGGAAAGTGGCTTGCCGAACGCGGAGACGATTCCGACATGCTCCGTCTGCGGGCGGCATATGAGGATTGCGTCAAAAAGATCGAGACTCCTGCCGAGAACGTCGCGTTCCCTCTCGAGACATATCCGGACGGGACGGTGAAGAGCCGTCTTCGCGCAGGGCGCGCGTATATGTTCCTCGATACGGGTTTCATCTGGGGCGAGAACATCCGCGTTGAGCAGTACAAGTCCGACGGCAAGACGGTTGAGGGCTTTCTCACCGCCGACAACTGCATCGTCGACCGCAAGTCAAAGTCCGGCTGGGTGCAGGGCAATGCGCACATGGACTGGGACGGTACGGCGATCAAGGGGCGCGGAATCTACTTTTCGTTCGAACGTGAATTCATAAAGATATTCTCCCAGACCGAGATACGCGCAAAGTCGCTCAAGCTTGGCTCCGGGAAGGAACTGCTTCAATGACAGAGGTTGAAATGTCTTATACAAAGAAGGAAATGTTTATTGTTGCGGTGACGGTGCTCTGCTCCGTCATGGCGAATCTGTCGTTTGCGGATGCGACGGCCGATTCCATCATGTTCCGCAGGAAACCATCGGCTTCCGCCGCTCCAAAGCAGTTGGTGCAAGAGACCGCGGTTCAGCCTGCTGCGGTTGAGGCTGTCGAGGTGCCGAAGCTGGAGGAAAAGCCGGCGGAGGCTGTGAAGGTTGCGGATGTCTCCGTTGAGAAGGCCGCCGCCGAAAAGCCAGCGTCTGAAGCTGAAAAGCCGACATCTGAAGCAGGCGAAAAGAAAGCCGAGAAGAAGGAAAAGAAAACTCCGCCGCGCGATGCCATCATCACTGCCGACCGCACGGACTACGACCGTAAGGAAGGCGTTGTGCTTTTTGACCGCAACGTTTACGTCGACGATGAGCAGTACCAGATGCACACCGACCGTCTGTTCCTTTTCCTTGACGGCACGAACGACCTGAAGCGTCTTGTTGCCATCGGGAACGTGGCCATCACGAACGAGAACCGTCGCGCCTACTGCGCCCGTGCGACGTTCAACAAGAAGCTTGGTCGCATCGTGATGTATTCAAGCGACGAGATTACGGCTTCTCTCAGCGAGGAAGGCAAGAAGGGCTCTGAGGTGAAGGGCGAGAAGATCACGTTCTGGATCGATTCGGAGCAGGTCGAGGTTGAGAATCCTGTCATCACGATGCCCGGCGGATTCGGCGGCAGCGGCAAAGATGGCCTAAAGAAGGCTTTGGGGAGGTGACCGTGGGTGATCCAGTCTTAGATGCGATGAACGAGATGGTGGCGGAGCGGGGCGAACCCGATCTGATCGCCACCGGTCTCGTAAAGTCGTACGGCGACCGCACCGTGGTGAACGGCATGAACGTGAACTGCCGCTGTGGTGAGATCGTGGGCCTGCTCGGTCCAAACGGAGCGGGCAAGACGACCACGTTCTACATGATCGTCGGGCTGGTCAAGCCGAACGAGGGCAAGGTGGAGTTCCGCGGACAGGATCTTACGAAGATGCCGGTGTTCATGCGTGCGCGTCGCGGACTCGGCTATCTGGCGCAGGAGGCGTCCATCTTTCGTAAGCTTTCGGTGTGGGATAACGTGATGGCGCTTCTCGAGACGCTCAAGATGTCCAGGAAGGACCGCAAGGCGCGATGCGAAGAGCTGCTGGCGACGTTCGATCTCATGAAGGTCGCGAAACAGCCGGCATACACGCTTTCGGGCGGCGAGCGCCGCAAGCTTGAGATCGCCCGCGCCTTGGTGCGCAGACCGTCCATCCTGATGCTTGACGAACCGTTCGCTGGCGTGGATCCGCTCGCCGTGAACGACATTCAGGACATCGTGCGCCGCCTTCGCGATCAGGGGCTGGGCGTGATCATCACGGACCACAACGTCCGCGAGACGCTCAGCGTTGTCGACCGCGCGTACCTCGTGTACAACGGCCGCCTTCTGAAGGAAGGCACGTCAAATGAACTTGTAAACGATCCGGAGGTTCGCGCCAAGTATCTTGGCGAGGATTTCCACATGTAATAATAAAAAACCAAAAGGAGGAACATAACATGGCCAGCATAGAAATCACAATGCGTCACTCCGACGTTCGGATCGAAGCTCTTAAGGATTA
>JAFXEA010000037.1 GCA_017521065.1 Kiritimatiellia bacterium
CATATGCCCAACGTACACCGCCGGCATCCAGAACGAAGCTTCCGGCATCCATATGCCCGTGGTTTGCATACGGCGTTCCTCCCTTCACGCCAATATACCAGTCCTCTCTTCCAATACCATTCCGCAAAATAGCCAACGGATTCTCACCGGAAAATGCTCGACTAAGCGGAACCTTGACATCTGCCTCTTTCTTCCTGTCCGGGAACCAAAGAAGCCCCAACGCATGCAAACGCCCCAATCCCCTGCCTTCGCGCATCAAAGGCAATTCAAACTGAACAAGAGAATCAACCCGATCAAAGCGCTTGGCCAGATAATAACTCGCTGGAGACGGCCATCTTCGCGCTCTTGCACAAGGATAGGGATCCGAATAATTATACAGGAGACCTGTGGGCCCTGTCATATAATTCATGTAATCCGCCTGTTCGCGGAAACCGTCAATTGCCAACAGTTCAGGCGTTCCGTCCCGGAACTGGCGCTCTAACACTTCCACGGCTACAGCTGTAAACTCAAGCGCATACATCCAATAGCCCGGACCTTCGGGAAAATTACCGTCTGCGAACGCTTTCATCGCCGTCGGCAGATATTTACGCGCACGGAAGAGTATGGCTTCTGCGACAGCAGGATATTCATCCCTCACTACTGCCGCACCGGCTGCAAGGCTACCGTGGCAGACCATATTCCAATTATTGTTGCATCTAATCCATGGGCCACTACTCAATGTCCTGCCATCGCCTTTTGTGAGGCCCTTACGCAGAATCGCATCCGACATAAGCACCTTGTCTTCGTTCGACAGGTAACCGTCGAGCCAATCCAAAGCTATGGCGACGGCAAGCGTCATCTCGGCAGTATCGAGAAAATGGGACTGATTCCAATCCGAAAACCGACACACAACCCTAGCGTCATGAGCTGCCCTTACCGCATATTTCTCGTTACCCGTCATCTTCCAGGCAAACGTCAGAAAACTAATTCGGTTCAATGCATCGCGCGAAACGTCCAGCAAGCGTATCCCCTTCATCTTTCGTTCCAAGTTCGGATAATCAAGAAATTTATCCGCATTCTTCATGAGTGTCGCCAGCCCAACTCTGCCTGCGGATGAACTGTCAAGACGCTTTCTTGCAACCGCAAAGTCTGCATCACCCGAAACAAACAACCGCGGATGTGGCGTAAGCGGAGACAGTTTCCATGCCTTTGGATACACATCCCCAATCACAGAAATGGTGCATGCCATTAAAATACAGACTACGACCAAATATGTCTTGACTGTTTTGTTGAACACTGTCAAACTCCTAAGGTGACTGATCTTGTCCTGTTCACGAACAGCTCTCAATTCCTTTTCCTCCCAGTTACGCATACCATTGTATATGAACCTTCTACCGATAGCCAACATAAATATATGGAATCACCCCCGAATGGCATGGAATATTCTGCTATAATATGCCTCATGAACCTTTATCCGGCATATGATCCGAACTATATCAGACAACATCCCTACCGTTGCATACTGGCCGATGAACATAAGATGGGGCGCAACTATCGAATCATCCGGGAGAAAGGACTTGACGATTACTTGCTCATGCTGACTCTCAATGGCGGTGGCATTGCAAACAAAACAAGGCTTGCGCCTTTCTCTATATATCTTTTCAAACCGGGAGAAAAGCATGACTACGGTACCGATCCTGAGATTGGGTTCTGGAATTTTCTGTGGGCACACATCCATGTACCGGCAAACTGGCTGCCACTTCTTGATTGGAAAATCCTCTCAATAAATGACTTCGCGAAAAGCGAACGTCGTCGCATCGTATCCATCTTCAGAGATGCCATCACAAACTCATCCACAGATATTGGCTACGACAAAGCGTTGGCAATGAATCTCATTGAAAGCATGCTTCTGAGAATCCATAAAGCCTGCGCCATGGCTTCCAACCTCAATTTCAGCGATGAGGTGCGGACATACATTCTTGAGCATCTCTCAGATGCGCTTGACATTCACACTCTCGCCGTGCATTTCCGCCTTTCGGAATCGCGTTTCGCACATCGCTTCAAAGACACTTTCGGCACATCACCCCAATCATATGTCGAAAACTGCCGACTTAGAATGGCAGAACGATTTCTTCTCACGACAAGTAAGTCTATCAAAGAAGTAGCCTTCGCGTGCGGGTTCAAAGATCCTCTCTATTTCTCAAAACGCTTCGCCAAGCTCACAGGCAAATCTCCCACAGAATGGAAGAACATGGAGTCAAGCCGCATTCAAACGGGCGGTGAACGCCCGCGCTCTACTCCGGACAGCTTCCCTTGCGCGAAGGTCGCTCCAGAAGAGAAACAGTTCGTGGCGGAAAACTTCTTTGCCGAGAATTTCAAATCACTTCCGCCAGATGTTGCGAAAGCGCAACGACGTTAATCCGGTAACTGCGGCGGCGATGGCAAGTACGATGTTTACGAGGTTGAAAAAGTTCTGATAGATGGTGGGTCTGAAGGACCGGATTGAAAGTTTTTTGGAGGTCATCTCGGCTCCTTTTGCACGGTTATCCATAAAGAGCCACGATAGTGTATCGTGTGGTTATGGATATGGATGTGGTTTTGGGGGATTAACATCCCTAATAGCTATAGTTCTGGCACTGCGCGCGCGCAAGGCGTTCCACATGATTCAAAAACTTTCCGGGTAAATTCCAAGAAACCATCGTCATGCATTGCCCTTGCCTCGGCGCGAAGCTTCACAACTCTAAACCCTCAACTCACAACTCCAAACCACCCTGGATGTGCGGAGGTAAAAAGTGGGTTTCGCCCTTACAGGCTTGCACGAAATACGTTTTTTGCCATTTTCGGGGTGGACTTTTGGTTACTCTATGCAGAGAGTGTGTGATTTTCGGCGACGCGAGATTGCGGCGAAACCGCAAGATTCAGTTCAATGGTTGTCTTGGTCGATTCAGTCGAAAGATTGTCACCGATCAATGCCGCCAGCTTGTGTCTGACTTCCTTTCGCATTGTTTACGACTGGGCCTTAATGGAAAATTCTGTTTATCAGTTCCCGGTCAGCAGGAGCAAATTCAAACTTGTTCATTTCTTCCAGTGTCATCCACCTGATAGCCTGGTGCTCAAGTGCTTCCGGCTCTGATCCACTCTTCGGATTACATTCGATCAGTGTAAGACGAATTGTCTTTTCTGGATATTCATGAATGACAGAGTCAATGATTCGCTCATTTTCAATCTCTAACGCCAACTCTTCAAGACACTCGCGCTTAAGCGCCTGTTCGGGCGTTTCTCCTGGCTCAATTTTCCCACCCATAAATTCCCACAGTCCACCCTGAGATTTGTGTGCCGCGCGTTGCCCAACAAGATAACGGTCATTATCTTTGATAATTGCCCCGACAACTTCGATAATTCTTCTGTCGGCCATTACATTCACCCCACTAACTGCCACATCGACCCTTTAATAATCTTCTCAGGATAATGCCTCGTCAAAATCGGCC